>NZ_CBDKZX010000064.1:0-22694 GCF_965301105.1 Kluyvera sp. | reverse complement strand
GCAATGGCGTAATAAAAAGTGCTGCGGATTGCCATAAAACTTTCATGACCGATATTGACAAATGTTAAAAGAGAAAAAGTTCTGGGGATAACCCGGTTCAACTGGTGTTTTATGTTGTCAGAGGATAAATTTTCGCCTGTGACGCATGCCGCAACCTGTTTTGCCCAAAATACGATAATAGATTACTGTTTTTATATCCAGTGTTTTTTATTGGCAATTTGGCAGGCGGCGAGTAGAATTAATCTCCAGCCCGACCCATCCGTTATCAGGTAGCGTTGCCCATGAGTAAACCCTTTAAATTACATTCCGCGTTCAGCCCTTCCGGCGACCAGCCGGTAGCCATCTCACGTCTGAAAGAGGGGCTGGAGGACGGCCTCGCGCACCAGACGCTGCTGGGCGTTACCGGGTCGGGGAAAACCTTTACTGTGGCCAACGTCATTGCCGATCTCCAGCGTCCGACGATGGTGCTGGCGCCGAACAAAACGCTGGCCGCGCAGCTCTATGGCGAAATGAAGGCATTCTTTCCGGAAAACGCGGTGGAGTATTTTGTCTCCTACTACGATTACTACCAGCCAGAAGCCTACGTTCCCAGCTCCGACACCTTTATCGAAAAAGACGCCTCGGTGAACGAACACATCGAGCAGATGCGTCTGTCCGCCACCAAAGCGCTGCTTGAGCGCCGCGATGTCGTGGTGGTGGCCTCGGTGTCGGCGATTTACGGCCTGGGCGATCCCGATCTCTATTTGAAAATGATGCTGCACCTGACGGTCGGCATGATTATCGACCAGCGTTCAATTCTGCGTCGTCTGGCTGAGCTGCAGTACACCCGCAACGATCAGGCGTTCCAGCGCGCGACCTTCCGCGTACGCGGCGAGGTGATTGATATCTTCCCGGCAGAGTCTGACGATCTGGCGCTGCGCGTTGAGCTGTTTGATGAAGAGGTCGAGCGCCTCTCGCTGTTCGATCCGCTAACCGGGCACGTCGAGTCAACCATTCAGCGCTTCACCATCTACCCGAAATCGCACTACGTCACGCCGCGTGAGCGCATTGTCCAGGCGATGGAAGATATCAAGGTTGAGCTGGCAGAGCGCCGCAAGGTGCTGCTGGAAAATAACAAGCTGCTCGAAGAGCAGCGTCTGAGCCAGCGTACTCAGTTCGATCTTGAAATGATGAACGAGCTTGGCTACTGCTCGGGCATTGAAAACTACTCACGCTTCCTTTCCGGGCGCGGGCCGGGCGAGCCACCGCCGACGTTGTTCGATTATCTGCCGGCGGACGGCCTGCTGGTGATTGATGAATCGCACGTCACCATTCCGCAAATTGGCGGCATGTACCGCGGCGACCGGGCGCGCAAAGAGACACTGGTCGAGTACGGCTTCCGTCTGCCGTCGGCGCTCGACAACCGCCCGTTGAAGTTCGAAGAATTTGAAGCGCTGGCGCCGCAAACCATCTATGTTTCGGCAACGCCGGGTAACTACGAGCTGGAGAAATCCGGCGGCGAAGTTATCGACCAGGTGGTGCGTCCAACCGGCCTGCTTGATCCGTTGATTGAGGTACGCCCGGTGGCGACTCAGGTGGATGATCTGCTGTCAGAAATTCGCAAGCGCTCGGTTATCAACGAACGCGTGTTGGTGACGACCCTGACCAAACGCATGGCGGAAGACCTGACGGAATATCTCGAAGAACACGGTGAGCGCGTACGTTACCTGCACTCCGATATCGACACCGTTGAACGTATGGAGATCATTCGGGATTTACGTTTGGGCGAGTTTGACGTGCTGGTGGGTATCAACTTGCTGCGTGAAGGCCTGGATATGCCGGAAGTCTCGCTGGTGGCGATTCTCGATGCCGACAAAGAGGGCTTCCTGCGTTCGGAACGTTCGCTGATTCAGACCATTGGCCGTGCCGCGCGTAATATCAACGGTAAGGCCATTCTCTACGGCGACAAGATTACCCCATCAATGGCGAAGGCGATTGGCGAAACGGAACGCCGTCGCGAGAAGCAGGAACGCTACAACGAAGAGCACGGCATCGTGCCTCAGGGGCTGGTGAAAGACGTTGTCGATATTCTGGCGATGGGTGAGGGGCTGGCCAAAACGAAAGCGAAGGGGCGCGGCAAGTCTCGTTCTGCCTCGCCAATCGTTGAGCCAGACGTGAAAGCGCTGACGCCGAAAGCGCTCCAGCAGCAGATTCAAACGCTGGAGGCGCAGATGCTGAAACACGCGCAGAACCTCGAGTTTGAAGAAGCGGCAGAAATTCGCGACCGTTTGCATCAACTGCGTGAACTGTTTATCGCAGCGTCGTGATCCGCAGCGAAAATATCGAGTTGGCCTGATAAACGTTAGCGCTATCGTGCCGTTCGGCTCAGGTGCCGGATGGCGGCGCAAACGCCTTATCCGGCCTACGGGCGGCGTATCAGGCATTATTTATCTAAATTGCGGTAGCCATCACGAGCCAGCAATCTGCCTTAATGTTCACTTAATCTATTCTGCTGATACTATCCTTAAAATTATTAGGGGTAGCGTCATGTCGAATCTGAATTTCCAGCAGTTATTTACCTTACTCGTCTCCGTTGCCATCGTTGCCGGTTTCCTGAGCCACTGGCTGTTGAGCTACTGACTTCTCTTAGCGCTTTGTCGGCAAAAACTCTACCCACGCCCGCGTCCCGGTTGTGTTTTCGCGGTTTTGCAGGAAGAACGCCGCTTCATGCAGCTGGGCGATGCGCGTCACGATGCTAAGCCCGAGGCCAATGCCGCCATAGCGGCTGTCCATGCGCACAAAAGCCTGGCTCAGCTCGCCTACTTTCGATTCATCAATTCCTGGCCCTTCATCTTCCACAATCAACATCGGTTTGCTGTCTGCCACCAGCGAAAGCGTAATGGTGGTTGATTTTGGGCTGTAGCGATGTGCATTCTCTACCAGATTACGAACCATCAGGCGCAGCAGCGTTGCATCACCGGCAACGGTTACCGTGGGTGTCGGCTCAGCAATGACTAACTTCTGCGCCCGCACCTCCAGCATCGTTTCCAGCTCGTCCTTAAGCGGTTCCAGCACATCACTCAGCAAATTCACCTGCTGATAGCTTCCCGCTGAAAAGGACTGGCCGACCCGCGCCAGCAGTAGCAGTTGCGCAACGCTTTCAGTCATCTGATCCAAACGCTGAATCAGCGGGGCAAGGCTCAGTTTCTGCGTTTTCTCCAGCAGCTCCAGATGCAGCTTTAACCCCGCCAGCGGGGTTCGGAGCTCATGGGCCACGTCAGCGGTGAACAGGCGTTCCCGATCGAGGGTTTGGGTGAGGTTTTCCACCAGTTGGTTGATAGCTTTGGTGACCGCTTCAACCTCAACGGTGGTTTGCTGTAGATAAATGGGCTGTAAATTCCCCGGGGTTCGGCGATCCAGCTCTTGCTGTAGGTCAGCCAGAGGGCGAGTGATGCGTTTGACCGCCTGTAGACACAAAAACAGCGCCAGTCCGATGATTACCACGCTTGGCACCAGCAGACTGGCTATGGCTTCACGAACTTCGTGGCGGATATGTTTCACGTTGTTGTGGTTGTTGAGCAGCATCGCCACTTCCAGCTCGATCTGCTCTTTGCTCTCATGCCACAGCCAGAACACGCTGATAAGCTGGAATACGATCAGAATCAGGCCAATCGCCAGCAGCAACTGGTGGCGCATTGGCCATTGGCGAACGGAGAATAATGCCATGGGTTACTCCGTTGGGCTGGAATTAACCAGCTGGTAGCCAAAGCCGCGCACGGTGCGAATACGGGCCTTACCCACTTTGTCACGCAGGTTGTGGATATGCACCTCCAGCGTGTTGGTTGCCGGTTCATTATCCCAGTTGTAGATATCGTTGTAGAGAATCTCGCGGTGCACCGGGCTGCCGGCCTTGAGCATCAGGCGGGAAAGTAGGGCGTACTCTTTAGGCGTCAGCTCCAGCAGTTCGCCGTCCAGCCATACCTGGCGGCGAGTGACGTTAAGGCGCAGATTTTCGACCGTCACCTCGTTATCGCCCTGATTGAGATTACGGCGCAGCAGCGCGCGAATGCGGGCATTGAGCTCTTCGAGCGCAAAGGGTTTGATCAGATAGTCGTCGGCACCGGTATCCAGGCCGCTGACGCGGTCTTCCAGGGTATCGCGGGCCGTCAGAATCAGCACCGGGGTGCTCATTTTTTCCTGACGCATACGATGCAGGAAATGCAGCCCGTCTTCATCCGGCAGGCCAAGATCCAGCACCACCAGGCTATAGTGGCCATTCGCCAGACTCAGCGCCGCTTGCTGCGCGGTGGCAACACCGTCGCAGGCGTATCCTTCACTCTGCATGGCCAGAATCAGCCCCTGCAGTAACAGCGTGTCATCTTCAACGACTAATATTTTCATCTGTTCGCCTCTATTTGCAGGTCGCTAATATATCATCCGCTGCATGATATTCCTTTGTCTCTACGCCGGTCATACCCAGTACGGTAGAGAACAGATTATCCTGAGAATAGTCATTTTCTTTGGCCTGTTTTTGCAGGCAATCGTAGTTCACGCCATAGCGTTTTTGATAATCGTCAGATAACCATAACAGCATCGGCACATGTTTTTGCGTTTCTGGCGCAATAGAATACGGTAAGCCGTGCAGATAAACGCCATTTTCACCTAACGACTCTCCGTGGTCGGAAAGATAAACCAGGCTGGTGGTAAATTTATCCTGCTTTGATTGCAGCAGGTTAATCGCTTTATCGACAATATAATCAATGTACAGAATGGTGTTGTCGTAGGTATTTTTCAGCTGTTCCTGAGAACAAGACTGAATTTCGCTGGTGTCGCAGGTTGGCGTAAAACGACGGAACTGCGGCGGGTAACGGTTGTAATAGGTTGGGCCGTGGCTGCCGATGGTGTGCAGCACAATCACGCCGTCACCCTGCATGCTGTCGATGGTTTTTTCTAAGTCGTGGAACAGCACGTCGTCATAGCATTCGCCGTCAATGCACTGGCCCGGTAACTTCATCGCCGTCATATCCTGATGCGGTACGCGGTCACAGGCGCCTTTACAACCACCGTCGTTGTCGTTCCACAGCACCTGAATTCCCGCGCGCTGAATAATATCGAGCAGGCCTTCCTGATGATGGGCTAAAGACTCATCATAGCGAGCTCGCGGCATATTGGAGAACATACAGGGAACCGAAACCGCCGTTGCTGTACCGCAAGAGGTCGTTTTCGGGAAATAGACCACGTTATCTTTCGCTAACAGTGGGTTGGTGTCGCGATCGTAACCGCCCAGCGAGAAGTTTGCGGCGCGTGAGGTCTCTCCGAGAACAATAATGGTCAGGTTCTTACGCGGTCCGTTTTTCATGATGGCTTTTTGCTGCGCGTCTTCACCAATTTTTACCAGCGGCAAATTATCCATCTTGTGGTGAAAATACCAGGAGTTGAGCGCCACAATACTGTTTGATGGGTTCAACGATTTCACCAGCTCTTTATTATTGCGAAACAGCGAGGCGTAATCTTTATAAAACAGGCCCGCGACCAGTACGATTAACAGCGCTGAAACCAGGACAGTACCGACGCGCATTAACACGCCGCGCCACAGGTTTGCCGCCGGTTTAATTTTAATCCACCACGCCAGGGCAATAAACAGCAGAGCCGTTAAACCCAGCACGACAATCATTTGACCAGAGAGCAGCGCGTAGCTCTCGGCGGGTGTGGTATCGAAGATATTGGTGATCATTGAACGGTCAATAATCACACCGTAATTCTTCATAAAATACTGCGCGCTGGCGCTGAGTAGAATAAACAGCGTGACGAGGAGCTTCTCAAGTCGAATAACCGACGCAATCGCCAGACAAATTGCCATCACCGCAAAAGCGACTACCGGCATGCTCAGGAAGACGAGGGTATTGTGCAGGCTGTCTACCGGCAGCAGGCTAAATGCCTGACGATAAAAAACGACGTTCAGCGCCAGAGCAATATAGAGCGCGAACAGAATAATGTAGGTCAGACGGCTGACAACGGGACGTTTACGTAACAGGCGAAGCATAACGGTAACCTATGAAGATTGATGCTCGTTATGCTGCCCGATCTATTTTAAGACAACCTTAAGATTTTAAGGAAGCGCGGCCAAAGGCCTGAAGCGCCTCTTCCAGCGCCGCACGTAACAGGGTGCGATCGTGGCGGTAGGGTATGTCGCTAGCCTCCAGCGGCTGTTGGATAACCACTTTGCCCTCTGTGCCACTGATGTCTGCTTTCGGACCTACAATCACGGCATCAATCACCGGCTTGCCAATATAGTGCTCCAGCAGGTGAAGGCGGTCAGCAAGCGTCAGATTGCCCGCAGGGCTGTGCTCGCGACCCAGGTTTTCGATGTAGACCATCGGCGCAGGCGTGCGGCGCATGGCCTGAGCGATATCCGGTAGCAGCAGGATTGGCAGCAGACTGGTGTAGAAACTACCGGGCCCGATGAGAATTAAATCGGCTTCGGCGATGGCCTGTACTGCTTCGCGGGTAGCGGACACTGACGGGGTCAGCATCAGCTCCTGCGGCGGTAGCGTCAGCTGATCGATATTCACTTCGCCGTAGATTTCATGCCCCTCGCTATCGATTGCCATCAAATCGACCGGCTGTTCCGACATCGGGATTAAATACGCCTCAACTTTCAGTAGGTTTCTGATTAAATTGATCGCCTCTAAAGGGCGTACGCTCAGGTGATCTAACGCCTTTAACATCAGGTTTCCAAGGTTATGCCCGGAAAGTTCACCGTTGCCGCCAAAACGATACTCAAACATCGTCGACGCTACGCTGGGTTCGGTGATTAATTGATTAAGACAGTTACGCATATCGCCCCAGGCGATGCCGCCCTCTGAACGACGAATACGTCCCGTAGACCCGCCATTATCCGTGGTCGTGACGATACCGGTAAGGCGAGAGCCCAGCGATGACAGGGATGACATCACGCGTCCAAGGCCGTGGCCGCCGCCGAGCGCCACCACGCGGTCGAGATCGGCAAAAGTGCGATTGCGCATAGAACTTCCTTATGTCCTGAAAACCCGCTTACATTAGCCTAACTACCACTAAAAGACGATGCTCTGTACCGGTCAAAATGACGTATATCAATGCAAAAACGTGATTTTTACGTATTCTGTAGGGAAAGTGCACGATCGTGTCGCTATGTATAAGTTTATATAGCGAAAGCGAAAATGGCGAAACTGTTATTCTCGCGCTACTATTCGGCATAACCTGGTTCAGCACGCTGTGTACAACAGGCTGAACAAAACACTCTAGCCTCTGCGCCTAAGTTGAAAAATAAGGTGCTTTGGCCGCAACGGGTCACGCCGTTGCCAGGGCGAAGGAAGAAATGATCTCGCCTCCCGTATTTGGAAAGGTGTCTATGGCTTTACAACTCACCGATGCGTTTGCGCGTAGGTTTTTCTATCTGCGCCTGTCGATTACCGACGTCTGCAACTTCCGTTGCACCTATTGCCTGCCGAACGGCTATCAGCCGAATGGGGTCACCAACAAAGGATTTCTGTCACTGGACGAAATTCGTCGGGTGACGCGTGCCTTTTCGGCGCTGGGAACGGAAAAAGTGCGTCTCACCGGCGGCGAGCCGTCGTTACGTCGTGACTTTACCGACGTTATCGCCGCTGTAAAAGAAAACGCCTCTATCCGCCAGATTGCCGTGACCACCAATGGCTACCGCATGGCGCGCGATGTCGCTGCCTGGCGTGATGCCGGGTTGACGGCACTCAACGTGAGCGTTGATAGCCTTGATGCGCGTCAGTTCCACGCCATCACGGGTCAGGACAAATTCCGCCAGGTGATGGAGGGCATCGATGCCGCCTTCACCGCCGGCTTTGAAAAAGTGAAGGTCAACACCGTGCTGATGCGCGACGTGAACCATCACCAGCTCGACACCTTTCTGGCGTGGATCAAACCGCGCCGCATTCAACTTCGCTTTATTGAACTGATGGAAACCGGCGAGGGCAGCGAGCTGTTCCGTAAGCACCATATCTCGGGCATGGTGCTGCGCGACGAACTGCTTAAGCGAGGCTGGATCCATCAGATCCGTCAGCGCAGCGACGGCCCGGCGCAGGTTTTCTGTCACCCCGACTATGAAGGGGAAATCGGCTTAATCATGCCGTATGAAAAAGACTTCTGCGCCAGCTGTAACCGTCTGCGCGTATCGTCCGTTGGGAAATTGCATCTGTGTCTGTTTGGCGACGGCGGCGTTGACCTGCGCGAACTGCTGGCCGATGACGCCCAGCAACAGGCGTTGGAAGAGCGTATTGCTGAAGCCCTGACGCATAAAAAACAGACCCACTTCCTGCACCAGGGCAATACCGGCATTACCCAGAATTTATCCTATATCGGCGGATAATTGGCTATCAAGGAGCTATTAAATGAGTCAGGTGAGCGCTGAATTTATCCCGACACGCATTGCTATTCTTACTATTTCCAACCGTCGCGGCGAGGAGGATGACACCTCCGGGCACTTCCTGCGCGATGCGGCCCACGAGGCCGGACATCAGATTGTCGATAAGGCGATCGTCAAAGAGAACCGCTATCAGATTCGTGCCCAGGTTTCTGCCTGGATTGCCCGTGACGACGTGCAGGTGGTGTTGATCACCGGTGGCACCGGGCTGACCGATGGCGATCAGGCGCCGGAAGCGCTGCTGCCGCTGTTTGACCGCGAAATCGAAGGCTTTGGCGAAGTGTTCCGCATGCTCTCTTTCGAGGAGATTGGTACCGCCACGCTGCAATCGCGCGCCGTTGCCGGGATGGCCAACCGGACGCTGATTTTTGCGATGCCGGGTTCGACCAAAGCCTGCCGCACCGCGTGGGATAACATTATTGCCCCGCAGCTGGATGCTCGTACCCGTCCGTGTAACTTCCACCCTCATCTGAAGAAATAAACGATGTCGCAACTGACCCATATTAACGCAGCGGGTGAAGCCCACATGGTGGATGTCTCCGCCAAGACCGAAACCGTCCGCGAAGCGCGCGCTGAAGCGTTTGTCACCATGCAGCCGGAAACCCTGGCGATGATTATTGAAGGCAGCCACCACAAGGGCGATGTGTTCGCCACCGCGCGTATCGCCGGGATTCAGGCGGCTAAGCGCACCTGGGATCTTATCCCACTTTGTCACCCGCTGATGCTGAGCAAGGTGGAAGTGAACCTGCTGGCGGAGCCGGAACACCACCGCGTGCGCATTGAATCACTCTGTCGCCTCACCGGGAAAACCGGCGTCGAAATGGAAGCGCTGACCGCCGCATCGGTCGCGGCGTTGACCATCTATGACATGTGTAAGGCGGTGCAAAAAGATATGGTTATTGGCCCGGTTCGCCTGCTGGCGAAAAGCGGCGGTAAATCGGGTGATTTCAAGGCGGATACTCATGATTAATGTGCTGTTTTTTGCTCAGGTTCGTGAGCTGGTGGGCGTGGACTCGCTGGCGCTGGCGCCTGAATTTGCCAATGTGGAAGCTGTGCGTCAGCATCTGGCCGCGCAGGAAGGGCGCTGGTCGTTGGCCCTCGAAGAGGGCAAGCTGCTGGCGGCGGTGAACCAGACGCTGGTGAGTTTCGATCATCCGGTTACCGATGGTGATGAAGTGGCGTTTTTCCCGCCGGTGACGGGAGGGTAACATGAGCGAAACCCGTATTATCGTTCGCCATGAACGCTTTAGCGTTGGCGATGAATATCCCTGGCTGGCTGAACGCGATGAAGATGGCGCGGTGGTGACATTTACCGGGAAAGTGCGTAACCATAATCTTGGCGATAGCGTGAAGGCGCTGAGCCTCGAGCACTACCCGGGTATGACCGAAAAAGCGCTGGCGGAAATCGTCGACGCCGCCCGTGAACGCTGGCCGCTGGGCCGCGTCACCGTGATTCACCGCATCGGCGAGATGTGGCCGGGCGAAGAGATTGTCTTTGTCGGCGTCACCAGCGCCCATCGCGGTAGCGCCTTTGACGCCGGTGAATTTATCATGGACTATCTAAAGACCCGCGCGCCGTTCTGGAAGCGTGAAGCGACACCGGAAGGCGAGCGCTGGGTGGAAGCGCGCGACAGCGATAAACAGGCAGCCGAGCGTTGGTAGCGTTACACTTACTTCAGGCTTTCATTAATTCAGGAGAACGTCATGGACCGATTCCCTCGCTCTGATTCAATCGTGCAGGCCCGTAGCGGTCTGCAAACCTATATGGCTCAGGTTTACGGCTGGATGACCTGCGGGCTGCTGCTGACCGCGTTTATTGCGTGGTACGCGGCGAATACGCCGGCGGTGATGATGTTTGTTTTCTCCAGCAAAATCACCTTCTTCGGCCTGATCATCGCCCAACTGGCGCTGGTATTCGTGCTTTCCGGCATGGTGCAGCGTTTAAGTGCGGGCATGGCGACCACGCTGTTTATGCTCTACTCGGCGCTCACCGGGCTGACGCTATCGAGCATTTTCATCGTCTACACCTACTCATCCATCGCCAGTACCTTCGTGGTCACCGGCGGGATGTTCGGCATTATGAGCCTTTACGGTTACACCACCAAGCGCGATCTCAGCGGCCTGGGCAGCATGCTGTTTATGGGGCTGATTGGTATCGTGCTGGCCTCGCTGGTTAACTTCTGGCTGAAAAGTGAAGCGTTGATGTGGGCGGTGACCTATATCGGCGTGATTATCTTTGTTGGGCTGACCGCCTACGACACCCAAAAGCTGAAAAACATCGGCGAGCAGATTGACGTGCGCGATACCTCAAATCTGCGTAAGTACGCCATTCTCGGCGCGCTCACGCTGTATCTCGACTTCATCAACCTGTTCCTGATGCTGCTGCGGATTTTTGGTAATCGCCGCTAGGTAGGTTGAGTGAATTAAACGATCCCGGACTGGTTCCGGGATTTTTTTCGGATTTTATTCTGGTCTCAAACGCACGTCAAAAGCTGCTTACCGATGGGTAACTCAATTGAGCTCCGCCGTGGCGGTTGTTTTTTAGCTGGCATTGATTGCGCTAAAAACAGACAAATTGCTTTCTTCCTGAGCGAAAAAGTGACACCAACGTCACAAAAAGCACCACATTTACGGAATTTTCCGTACACTCGGGTACTCTGAATAAGCAAATAAAATTCTTCAGGAGAGAAGCCATGAAGTGGCAACAACGAGTTCGTGTCGCAACGGGGCTAAGTTGCTGGCAGATTATGTTGCATTTGCTGGTCGTCGCCGTGCTGGTGATGGGCTGGATGAGCGGCGCGCTGGTGCGCGTTGGCTTGGGTCTCTGCGTCGTGTATGCCGTTACCGTTTTACTGATGCTGGCGCTACAGCGTCACCACGAGCAGCGCTGGCGAGACGTCGCCGACGTGCTCGAAGAGTTGACCACCACCTGGTATTTTGGCGCGGCGATGATTGTCGTCTGGCTGCTGTCGCGCGTGCTGCAAAATAACTACCTGCTGGCGGTGGCCGGTCTGGTTATTCTCGCTGGGCCAGCCGTGTTCTCGCTGCTGGTGAAAGAAAAAACCTCAGGCGATCTTGCGGCGAAACATCGTGTACGCCACTGATCCCGTCGTGGCCGCTATAAACAGTAGCGGCCACAGGCTCCCCCAGACAATCGACAGACTCGCATCCTTCAAATAAATCTGCTTGGTAATATCGGTAAAATGCCGAATCGGGTTAATCCACGTTAAATGCTGGAGCCATACCGGCATGTTCTCGACCGGCGACACATAGCCCGACAAGAGAATCGCTGGCATCATAAAGACGAACACGCCGATAAACGCCTGCTGCTGCGTTGAACACAGCGCGGAAATTAGCAGCCCAAACCCGACCAGTGATAGCCCGTAAATCACCATTGTGAAATAAAACAGCGCCAGCGAACCGGCGAAAGGAATTTGATAGGCCCAGATGCCGATGGCCAGCACGATAGTGGCCTGGAACGTGGCGACGATCAGCGCGGGCACCGCTTTACCGACAAAAATTTGCCAGGTGGCGAGGGGGGAGACCAGCAGCTGATCCAGCGTACCCTGTTCGCGCTCGCGAGCAACCGACAGCGAGGTGACGATCATCACGCCGATGGTGGTGATCATGGCGATCAGCGAGGGTACCACGAACCACTTGTAGTCGAGATTCGGGTTGTACCAGTTGCGCACCACCAGTTCACTGTTGTTCGGTTTTACTTTGCCCTCCATCAGCTCCTGCTGGTAGTTCTTGACGATTTGTTGCAGGTAGTTGGCGGCAATCTGCGCGCTGTTAGAGTTGCGCCCGTCGAGTATCAGCTGCATCGGCGCGGTCTGGAAGGTATCGAGATTACGGGAAAAATCGGCCGGGAAACGCACCAGCAGCAATGCTTTTTGAGTGTCGAGCGTTGGCTGGATCTCCTGCGGGCTTTTCAGCAGCAGCACGTGGGTGAAGGCTTTGGCGCGGGCGAAGCGCTGGGTCAATTCAACGGCGTGCTTGCCGTTGTCTTCGTTATAGACGGCGATGGTGGCGTTGGTCACTTCCAGCGTGGCGGCAAAGGGAAACAACAGCACCTGGATCAGCACCGGCATAATCAGAATGACGCGGGTTTGCGGCTCGCGCAGCAGCGACTGTAGCTCTTTGCGGATAAGCGTCCATAAGCGATAAAACATAGTGCTTTCCTCATGTCGGGTGCGCTTCGCTTGCCCGACCTACAAGCCTCGTTGTCCCGGTAAGCGCAGCGCCGTCGGGCAAAATACGAGTGCCAGCGTTAATCCAATCGACGTTTGGTTTTCATCCACGTCAGGCCAATAAACATCACCGCCGAAGCGATTAAAAACAAGGTGTTAATCATCAGTACCACGGGAATATTGCCCGCCAGGAACAGGCTTTGCAGGGTGCTGACAAAATAGCGCGCCGGGATGATATAGGTCACCACGCGAATGGCCGCGGGCATACTGTCTATCTGGAAAATAAACCCGGACAGCATGATCGACGGCAGAAACGCGGCGTTCAGCGCCACCTGGGCGGCGTTAAACTGATTGCGGGTGATGGTGGAAATCAGCAGCCCCATCCCCAGCGTGCTGAGCAAAAACAGGCTGGTGATGAAAAACAGGATCACCAGCGAGCCACGGTATGGCACGCCGAGAATAAACACCGATACCAGCATGCACAGCAGCATCGCCAGCATACCGAGGAAATAGTAGGGAATCAGCTTGCACAGCAGCAGCTCGACGCGGGTCACTTCGGTGGAAAGCAGCGCTTCCATGGTGCCGCGCTCCCATTCGCGGGCAATAACCAGCGAGGTGAGAATCGCGCCAATGACCGTCATAATAATGGTGATCGCGCCGGGAATAATAAAATGCTGGCTGATGGCCGCCGGGTTAAACCAATAGCGGGTCTGCACGTCGATAAGCGGTTCGAACTCCTGACCATTATCCTCAGCGCGCTGCTGCTGCCAGATTTGCCAGATACCCTCAACGTAGCCTTGCACAAAGTTGGCGGTATTCGGTTCACTGCCGTCGGTAATCACCTGAATCGGCGCGTCGTCGCCAACGCGGGTCATCTTCTTATCGAAATCAACCGGCACGACGATCAGGCCGCGAATACGCCCGGCCTGCATCATTTCAATCAGCTGCTGACGGTTGTCGCTGATGGTGGCGTCGATATAGGGGGAGCCGGTCAGAGTGTGGGTGAAATCCAGCGCTTCCTGGCTTTGCTGCTCCAGCAGTACGCCAACGCGCAGTTTGCTGGAGTCGAGGTTAATGCCGTAGCCGAAGATAAACAGCAGCAACAGCGGGATAACCACCGCAATCAGCCAACTGCTGGGGTCGCGGACAATCTGCCGCGTCTCCTTCACGCACAGCGCGCGCACGCGCCGCCACGACAGCATCTTAGCGCTCATCGGCATGCTCCTTATCCCAGTCGTTGATCAGCGTGATAAAGGCTTGTTCCATGGTCGGGTCCGGCAGCTGGTCATCCGCCGCCTGCGCTTTTAAATCGTCCGGCGTGCCGCTGGCAATCAGCTTGCCGCGATAGACCAGGCCGATACGGTCGCAGTATTCCGCCTCATCCATAAAGTGGGTGGTGACCATCACCGTGACCCCTTTCTCCACCATGCTGTTGATATGCAGCCAGAATTCGCGGCGGGTGAGAGGGTCTACGCCCGAGGTGGGTTCATCAAGGAACAGAATATCCGGCTCGTGCATCAGCGAACAGGCCAGCGCCAGGCGCTGCTTAAACCCCAGCGGCAGCGCGTCGGTGGTGTGGCGCGCGATGGCTTTCAGACCGAAAGCGTTGCTCATGCTGTCGATTTTATCGTTCTGTGCGCGGCCGCGCAGGCCGTACACCCCGGAGAAGAAGCGCAGGTTTTGCTCGACGGTGAGGTTGCCGTACAGCGAAAATTTCTGCGCCATATAGCCGAGATGCTGACGCGCCTTACCCGAACTGACCTTCAGGTCCATGTTCAGCACCAGCGCATTGCCGGAGGTGGGCACCAGCAGCCCGCACATCATCTTGAAGGTGGTCGATTTCCCTGCGCCGTTCGGCCCCAGCAGGCCGAAGATCTCGCCGCGTTTGACGGCGAAGTTAACGTGGTCGGTGGCGGCGAAATCGCCGAATTTTTTGGTGAGCTGTTTGGCTTCAATCACCGTTTCATCCGGCGAGCCGTCAACGGTGTGAAGAATGGCGCCCAGCGGCGATTCCGAGGTGCCCGCACCGCCCAGTAGGTCAATAAAAGCATCTTCAAATCGCGGCGCGGTTTCTTCCATCTCCAGTTCAGGCATGCCCGGCGCCTGCTTTAGCGCCTCGGCGGTGGCCGATTTTTTAAGGATCACGCGGACCGAACGGCCCTGAATCATGCCGTCGCTGACCATCTCCTGTTTCAGCGCCCGTTGCAGCAGCTTGCGGTTATTTTCCTTCGGGCTGTGCATTAAGAAACTGCGCCCGGCCATGGTGCGGGTGAGGGCGGTGGGTTCCCCCTGATACAACAGCTCGCCTTCGTTCATCAGCAGCACGTCCTGGCACTGTTCGGCTTCGTCGAGATAGGAGGTGCTCCAGAGGATCAGCATGCCGTCGCCCGCCAGCTCGTGCACCATCTCCCAGAGTTCACGGCGTGAGATGGGGTCGACGCCGACGCCGGGTTCATCTAACAGCAAAACTTTTGGCTCACCAACCAGCGTACAGGCCAGCCCCAGCTTCTGCTTCATGCCGCCGGAGAGCTTCCCCGCCAGCCGTCCGGTAAACGGCCCCAGGGCGGTAAATTCCAACAGCCGGGCAAAGGTTTTTTCGCGGACGTCGCCGGTTACGCTGCGCAGATCGGCATAGAGATTAAGGTTTTCCATCACCGTTAAATCTTCATACAGGCCGAATTTCTGCGGCATATAGCCCAACACCGAATGCAGCGCGCTGTCGTCGGCAATCGGATCCAGCCCGAGCACGGTCGCGCTGCCTTCGTCCGGCTTCAGCAGCCCGGCGAGCATGCGCATCAGCGTGGTTTTTCCCGCGCCGTCCGGGCCGACAAGACCGGTCACATAGCCGCCGTTGATGGTGCAGTCCAGCCGGGCGACCGCCGGTTTATCCATGCCGGCGAACTGTTTGACCAGCCCGCGTAGCTGAATCTGGCCGTCACTCATGGCGCGACTCTTCGTTGAACAGAAGCGTGACAGGCATCCCCTGTCGCAGGCTGTCGTCGGCATCGGTGACGATAATACGCAGACGGTAGACCAGGTCGGTACGGAGATCAGGCGTCTCAACCGTCTTCGGGGTAAATTCCGCGGTCGGGGAGACAAAACCAATTTTGCCGTGATACGGCTTATTTGGGCGGCCGTCGGTATAAAGCAGAATTTCTCGGCCCGGCTGCGCCTGGTTGAGATTTTTCTCGTCCACATAGGCGCGGACCCACACCGGACGGGTGAGGGAAAGAGTCAGTACGGTACTGCCTGCGCTCAGCATGCTGCCGGGTTCAACCGCTCGGGTGAGCAGGGTGCCGTCAGAGGGGGCGGTCAGTACGGTGTCATGCAGATCGAGAGTGGATTGGGCCAGCTGCGCCTGCGCCTGCTCGAGATTGGCTTTCGCCTGGGCAATTTCCTGCGGACGATTCCCCGCACGATACTGGCTGAGTTTATCCTGTGCCGATTTCAGCGTCGCCAGCGCCTGGTCGCGGGACGAGCGGGCGTTTTCCAGATCGTTGGCCGACAGCAGTTTTCGGTTCCACAATCCCTGCTGGCGCTGGAGATAGCTTTGCGCATAGTCGTAGGCTGCTTGCGCTTGTTTCACCGAAGCCGCGGCCTGGGCAATTTCTTCCGCCCGGTAGCCTGCCATCATCAGGTCGTACTGCGCCTGCGCCGTCGCGACGTTGGCCTTGGCCTGCATCAGGGCATTTTCATAAGGCGCCTGGTCCAGTTGACCGAGGGTCTGCCCCTGCTTGATGGCGTCGCCTTCGTCGACCGTCAATGACTGCAAGCGGCCGCCGACGCGGAAGCTCATGTTCACCGTACGAATATCCACGTTGCCATAGAGCGTCAGGCCGTTGTTTTGCCGACTCTGGTACCACCACGTGCCGCCGCCAATCAGCGCGACGATGACCACCACCGCCAGAATCAGAACCACCGGTTTTTTCATGAGTTGAGGCTCCTTTGCGTTAATCCTTGCAAGATCAGATCGATATGGCAGGTCACTACCTGGAAAATTTGCTCGGCTTTGTCGGCATCAAACTGCGTCCAGCCGGTGCGCATCAGGATGGTTTCTCGCCCGAGGCGAAACGCCAGCACTTCGCCCAGCAGGGCGTGGGTGTGGAGGATCATCTGCGTACTGTTAGCATCGCAGCCAGTATAGGCGGCGATCAACCGGGTCAGGTGCGCGTGCAGCGGGGCAATGACCTGATCGTGGATACGCTGGTAGGCGGCAGTCGGCGACAGCTGCTCGCGAGAGATAAATTTGCTGAGGTTAAGGGTATCGTCCTGGGTCAGCAGTAAGATCATGTTCTGGCAGGCGCGGAGGATCAGGGTGCGCATGGCCTCTCTGTCCGGCTGCGGCTGGGCAAACAGTTGCTCGGCGGCTTCGGCATGGGCGCGAAAGTTTTCGCCGATAAAGTCGGCAATCCACTGGGCGCAGGCCTGGTATAAATCTTCTTTTGAGCCAAAATAGTAGGTGATGGCGGCAATATTCTGCCCGGCCTGAGCGGCAATATCGCGGGTGGTGGCGTGCAGGCCATACTCGCCAAACTGGGCGAGCCCGGCGGCGATGAGCTGACTCTTGGCCTGCTCGCCTTTGCTGGTTATCGGTGTCGTATTCATCATGCCACCAGAATTAATCAAACGATTGATTAAGATTATGCCGGGTTTTTGCGCTTGTCCAGTCTGGTGAATAATCTTGTTTTCTACCGCGAAGGGGATAATTTATGCGGTGAATCACAAAAACTGCTACACTCCGCCCCTTCATGACATTGTGGTTTTTGTCATTACCTGTTTTTTTATCCCCTCGAAAACTACACCGCATGCGGTCGGGGTGGGTGTGGAGTATTTATGTCTTTTGATTCCCTCGGACTGAACCCCGATATTTTGCGTGCCGTTGCTGAGCAAGGCTATCGCGAACCCACCCCCATCCAGCAGCAGGCGATTCCTGCGGTACTGCAGGGCCGTGACCTGATGGCCAGCGCGCAAACCGGCACCGGTAAAACCGCAGGCTTTACCCTGCCGTTGCTGCAACTGCTGGTTTCTCGCGAGCCTCACGTGAAGGGCCGTCGCCCGGTGCGCGCGCTGATCCTCACCCCAACCCGTGAGCTGGCGGCGCAGATTGGCGAAAACGTGCGTGAATACAGTAAATACCTGAACATCCGCTCGCTGGTGGTGTTCGGCGGCGTGAGCATCAACCCGCAGATGATGAAGCTGCGCGGTGGCGTTGACGTGCTGGTGGCGACGCCGGGCCGTCTGTTGGATCTGGAACACCAGAATGCCGTCAAGCTCGATCAGGTGGAAATTCTGGTGCTCGATGAAGCGGACCGTATGCTGGACATGGGCTTCATCCACGATATCCGCCGCGTGTTGACTAAGCTGCCGGCGAAGCGTCAGAACCTGCTGTTCTCCGCGACCTTCTCCGATGACATTAAAGGTCTGGCGGAAAAACTGCTGCACAACCCGCTGGAAATTGAAGTGGCGCGCCGTAACACCGCTTCCGAGCAGGTGACCCAGCACGTTCATATGGTCGATAAAAAGCGTAAACGCGAGCTGCTGTCGCAGATGATTGGCGAAGGCAACTGGCAGCAGGTGCTGGTGTTCACCCGTACCAAACACGGCGCTAACCATCTGGCGGAGCAGCTGAATAAAGACGGCATTCGCAGCGCCGCGATCCACGGTAACAAATCGCAGGGTGCGCGTACCCGTGCGCTGGCCGACTTTAAATCCGGCGATATTCGCGTGCTGGTGGCAACTGATATCGCCGCGCGCGGTCTGGATATTGAAGAGCTGCCGCACGTGGTGAACTACGAGCTGCCGAACGTGCCGGAAGATTACGTTCACCGTATTGGCCGTACTGGCCGCGCGGCGGCGACCGGCGAAGCGCTGTCGCTGGTTTGTGTTGATGAACACAAACTGCTGCGTGACATTGAGCGCCTGCTGAAGAAAGAAATTCCGCGCATTGCACTGCCGGGTTACGAGCCGGATCCGTCCATTAAGGCCGAGCCGATTCAGAACGGTCGCCAGCAGCGTGGCGGCGGTAACGGCGGCGGTCGTGGTCGCGGTCAGAACCAGGGGCAAGGCCAGGGGGCGGGGCGCAGCCAGCAGCAGCCGCGTCGCAACGACGGTGGTGCACCGAAAGCCAAGCCGCGCAGCGCGGAAGGCAAACCGGCTGGCGATAAGCCACGTCCGCCGCGTCGCCCGCGTAAACCCGCAGCAGCACAGTAAATTGCGAGCCCGGCCGAAAGCCGGGCTTTCTTTTTTGCGACGGCGTACAGAAAATGCCACAATAGTGGCTGTTTATACAGTATCTCAGGTTTTCTCATGGCTTTGACCGCCGCGCTGAAAGCGCAAATCGCCGCCTGGTACAAGGCGCTTCAGGAACAGATCCCCGACTTTATCCCCCGCGCGCCGCAGCGGCAGATGATTGCGGACGTCGCCAAAACGCTGGCTGGGGAAGAGGGGCGCCATCTGGCGATTGAAGCGCCGACCGGCGTCGGGAAAACCTTGTCCTATCTGATTCCCGGTATTGCGATTGCCCGTGAAGAACAAAAAACGCTGGTGGTCAGCACCGCCAACGTGGCGCTGCAGGATCAGATCTACAGTAAAGATCTGCCGCTGCTGCGCAAAATTATCCCCGATCTACGTTTTACCGCCGCCTTTGGTCGTGGCCGCTACGTCTGCCCGCGTAACCTTGCGGCGCTGGCCAGCAGCGAACCGAACCAGCAGGATCTGCTCGCGTTTCTTGATGATGAGCTGACGCCGAGCAACCAGGAAGAACAGAAGCGTTGCGCGAAGCTGAAGGGCGATCTCGACGGCTATAAGTGGGACGGTCTGCGCGATCATACCGATATCGCCATTGACGACGACCTGTGGCGGCGGCTCAGTACGGATAAAGCCAGCTGTCTGAACCGTAACTGTCATTACTACCGCGAATGCCCGTTTTTTGTCGCGCGCCGCGAGATTCAGGAAGCCGAAGTGGTGGTGGCTAACCATGCGCTGGTGATGGCGGCGATGGAGAGTGAAGCGGTACTGCCGGAACCGAAAAACCTGCTGCTGGTGCTTGATGAAGGCCATCACCTGCCGGACGTGGCGCGCGATGCGCTGGAGATGAGCGCCGAAATTACTGCGCCGTGGTATCGGCTCCAGCTCGATCTGTTCAGCAAGCTGGTGGCGACATGCATGGAGCAGTTCCGCCCGAAAACCACGCCGCCGCTGGCGTTGCCGGAACGGCTGACTGCGCACTGCGAAGAGCTGTACGAGCTGATTGCTTCACTGAATAACATTCTTAATCTGTATCTCCCTGCAACTCAGGAAGCCGAACACCGCTTCCCGATGGGCGAGTTGCCCGATGAAGTGATGGAGATATGCCAGCGTCTGGCCAAACTCACCGAAATGCTGCGCGGGCTGGCGGAGCTGTTCTTAAACGATCTCAGTGAGAAAACCGGTAGCCACGATATTGTCCGTCTGCACCGGGTTATCTTGCAGATGAATCGCGCGCTGGGCATGTTTGAGTCCCAGAGCAAACTGTGGCGGCTGGCGTCGCTTTCGCAGGCGTCGGGCGCGCCGGTCACCAAGTGGGCGACCCGCGACGTACGCGATGGGCAGATGCACGTCTGGTTCCACTGCGTCGGCATTCGCGTGAGCGACCAGCTTGAGCGTCTGCTGTGGCGCAGCGTGCCGCATATTGTGGTGACGTCGGCCACATTGCGCTCACTGAACAGCTTCTCGCGGTTACAGGAAATGAGCGGGTTGAAAGAGAAAGCGGGCGACCGCTTTGTGGCGCTGGACTCGCCGTTTAACCACGTCGAACAGGGAAAAATCGTGATCCCGCAGATGCGCTACGAGCCGCTGATGGAAAACGAAGAGCAGCATATTGCCGAAATGGCGGCCTATTTCCGCGAGCAGGTTGAGAGTAAGAAGCATCATGGCATGCTGGTGCTGTTCGCCAGCGGGCGGGCGATGCAGCGCTTCCTTGAGCACGTGACCGACCTGCGGCTAATGCTGCTGGTGCAGGGCGATCAGCCGCGCTATCGGCTGGTGGAGCTACATCGCAAGCGCGTGGAGAGCGGCGAGCGCAGCGTGTTGGTTGGGCTACAATCTTTTGCCGAGGGGCTGGATTTAAAAGGCGAGTTGCTAAGCCAGGTGCACATCCACAAAATCGCGTTTCCGCCCATCGACAGCCCGGTGGTCATCACCGAGGGTGAATGGCTTAAGAGTCTCAATCGCTATCCCTTTGAGGTGCAAAGCCTGCCAAGCGCGTCATTTAACCTGATTCAGCAGGTGGGGCGATTAATTCGTAGCCACGGCTGTTGGGGCGAAGTGATCATCTACGATAAGCGGTTGTTGACCAAAAACTACGGTAAGCGTTTACTGGATGCGTTACCGGTGTTCCCGATTGAACGTCCGGAAGTGCCGGAAGTAAAACAGAAAGCGAAACCCTCACGCCGTAAAAAAAGGTAGCCCGGTGTAGGCCGGATGGCGTTGCGCACAACGACGAGCAAAGGAGCAGAAAATGGATTATCGCAAAATCATCAAAGAAATCGGTCGTGGTAAAAATCATGCGCGCGACCTGGATCAGGATACCGCGCGCGGCCTGTACACCCGAATGCTTGATGGTGACGTTGCGGATCTGGAAATGGGCGCCATTCTGCTGTCGATGCGCATTAAGGGGGAAGGTGAGGCGGAGATGCTCGGCTTCTATGAAGCGATGCAGCAGAAAACGATGCGTTTGACCCCGCCAGTGGGTAAACCGATGCCGATTGTGATCCCGAGTTATAACGGCGCGCGCAAGCAGGCCAACCTGACGCCGCTGCTGGCGATGTTGCTGCATAAGCTGGGCTTTCCGGTGGTGGTTCATGGGGTCAGTGAAGATCCTACCCGAGTGATCACCGAAACTATTTTTGAGCTCATGGGCGTTGAACCTACCCGTCACGCCGGCCAGGCGCAGGCGAAGCTTGACGGCCATCAGCCCGTTTATATTCCTGTCGGCGCACTCTGCCCGCCGCTGGAGCGTCAGTTGAACCTGCGCTGGCAGCTTGGCGTGCGCAACAGCGCGCATACGCTGGCCAAGCTGGCAACGCCGTTCGCTGAGGATGCGGCGCTGCGCTTGTCCAGCGTTTCGCATCCGGAATATGTGGGGAAAGTGGCGAAGTTCTTCAGTGATATTGGCGGGCGTAGTCTACTGATGCATGGCACGGAAGGCGAAGTGTACGCGAATCCACTGCGCTGTCCTCAGATTACCCTGATAGACGCCGCGGGCGCGCGGGTGGTGAACGAGCGTCAGAGCGAGCAGGCGGATGCGCCGGTGGCGCTGCCAACGGCAAAAGATCCGCAAACGACCGCGCAGTGGATTGAACGCTGCGTGGCGGGTGTCGAGCCAGTACCGCAGTCGCTGAAGATTCAGATGGCCTGCTGCCTGCTGGCGACCGGTGAAGTGAGCTCCCTCGAAGCCGGTTTGGCCCGCGTCGCGCAGGCGTATTAATCCTCATCCAGCCAACACTCTCGTAGCCCGGGCAAGCGCAAGCGACCCCGGGTTTTTCTTTGCTGAATCCCGGACAAAAAAAAGCCCGGCGTGGCAGCCGGGCAAAAAAGGGTATCAACAAGTTCAATGAGGGTTGGAGCACCCGCGAGAGGTCAGCTCACGGGGTATAACAGAGGGTGGCGATTATTTGTAGATAACCGCAGTACCGCTAACTTTGTTGTTGGTGTTAGCAGAGGTGATGGCATAACCGGTAGCGCCCGCTGCGGCAGCTTTCTGCGCCAGCTGAGCTTCCATACCATCCAGAGTGGTCGCGCCGTCAACGGACACGGTACCCATTTCATTCATTTTCTGAGCCTGTGCCTGAGTTACTGGTTGGGCAGCGAAAGCACCAAAAGACAGGGCAGACAGGGCGATAGCAGCAACAGCATATTTAACGTTTTTCATAATATTAATCTCTCGCAGGTTGTTCCGTTCGGGGGACGATGTCTTCGTCGATGTGATAAGTATCACGTTTTTATTTGGTGGAATAAATCGAAGAGAATTGATGTCCATAATCAAAAAAATTGAATGATTATTTATTTATTGATTATTAATAAAATATTCACGGTTTAAATACGTTTGGCGT
>NZ_CBDKZX010000063.1:0-22949 GCF_965301105.1 Kluyvera sp. | reverse complement strand
CTTTACGTTGGGGCTATAGCTCAGCTGGGAGAGCGCTTGCATGGCATGCAAGAGGTCAGCGGTTCGATCCCGCTTAGCTCCACCAAATCCTGCTCCCATCAGGTTTTGGAACGTAAAGGCACTGTGGGGCTATAGCTCAGCTGGGAGAGCGCTTGCATGGCATGCAAGAGGTCAGCGGTTCGATCCCGCTTAGCTCCACCAAAATTTGAAACCCTCGCCTGAAGGCGGGGGTTTTTTTCATCCTTGTCGTGTACAAAAATACAGCGATTTACGTTCAAAAGTCCGGTGTAGATCAGGATTTTATCGCTTAAACTTGCGCCAACAAATTCGCGACCATAATATTCAAAGAGTCAAATTACGTACGATAAAGGATATCGGCTGATACGCATGACGGTGATAAGGACTAACCCACTCAGGAAATTCTGCCTGGCTCTTATATTGAGCCTGGTGGCTATTCCATTATCCAGATATATCTCTCCTACTGCTTTTTATGATGGGCATTCTGTATATCTGGCCTGGCTACCGCTTGGCGTAATGATTGCATTGATTATGCTTTTTGGCCGTCATGCTATCGCCCCATTAGCGATTGGTTTTACCGTCACTAACTATTGGCAATTGCATTTATCGCCCTTTTATTCATTAACGTTGCTATTCTGTCAGTTGGCCGCAGTATGCATCTCCTGCGTTATTCTACGCTATATGCATGGGCGTCGATGGCGACACGGTATTCCTATAAAAAACATTGGCTTAAATGTTTTCTGGTTGGGGTTTGTCACCCCAATTATGGGCAAGGTGTTGATGTACGTTACCGGTGAGATTATTGACATTCCGGAGTTAATGTACAGTTATTTTAATATAACATCCGTTATTTATTCTATTGTTGATATTCAGGGCCTGGTTTGTGCATCACTGATATTTACTCGTCTTTTTTATTACCCCTTCAGGATGTGCTTGAACCCACGTTATGCCAGGGCATTCTGGTATCGTAATATCGCTTGTTATACCAATCTTAGAAATAAGATATTTATTACCTGTTGGTTTATTAGCCTGATAGGTATGATGATATTTTTGTGTGCGCCGTTTGGCGATTATTATTTTGCGGGTTATCTGGTTCCGGCAATATTTATCTTTTTCTCTTTTGGCATCAGCCAGTTGGCTTACCCGCTTGTCGTCATGACCTGGACGGTTTCCGCCTTCCTGCTGGTGATGTACAACAAAAATTTCCTTCATGGCATACAAACCCAGTATTCGCTGGCTTTTATTCTGTCGTCGCTGATCTCCTTTACGGTGTGCCTGCTTTACTTGCTCCAGGTCTACCATCGCAGCCAGCGGCTGCAGGCCAAGTGGCAGGCGCAGGCCATGCAGGACCCGATAACTGGCTTACCGAACCTGCGTGCGCTGGAGGAGTATATGATGACGCCGCGCGCTGGCGCGATCAGCCTGTGTTGTCTGCACATTGGTAACCTCGACTTCCTCAGTCGTCACTATGGCATGATGATGCGTATGCATTGCAAACGCAGCGTCACGCATATCCTACAGCCGATGCTGTTCAGTGAAGAAAAGTTGTTCCAGCTGCCGGGTAATGAACTGCTGCTGGTGCTGAACGGTCCGGATACCGAGGCCCGGCTGAAGCATCTGATTAATTTTCTGAGCAATAAAGAGATCCACTGGAACAATGCGGTTCTGAACCTGGAATACGCGATCTCCTGGGCGCCGGTGAGCCCGCGAGATAAAAATATGCACCATATGCTGGGGCAACTGAGCTGGTTAGTGGAGCAGGCCGATGAAGGGAATCAAATCCTCAAGCTGGATAACGGTCACGTTGACGCTTTCGACCAAAGCAGCGAACAGGTTGTGCTGTTGAATCGGGTTAAAAACGCGCTGGACTGGGGCGGTTTTGTGCTTTACGCCCAGTCGATCAGAAAGCCTTCCGGCGAAGGTTACTACGAGATACTAAGCCGCCTCGTTGACGCTGACGGTATGGTGACGCCGGATAAATTCATCCCGGTCCTTGCGCAGTTCAACCTTAGCAAGCGCTTTGACATGCAGGTACTGGAGTATCTGTTCAGCTCGCTGGATGAGCTTCCCGATAAGAATTTCTCGGTGAATCTGATGCCGTACACCTTGATGCAAAAGGGGAGCGCCGCCGAGATTATCGCGCTGTTCCGCCGTTATCACGTCGATGTTAAACGCATTATTATCGAGATTACCGAAGAGCAGGCTTTTTCCAACTCTGACGTCAGCGTTGCCAATATCCAGCAGTTGCGTCAGTTTGGCTGCCTGATTGCGATTGATGACTTCGGTACCGGCTACGCAAACTATGAGCGCCTGAAGCGTCTGGAAGCCGACATTATCAAGATAGATGGCTGCTTCGTACGTGATGTTTTAAACAACCCGATGGATGCGATGATTATTCGCTCTATCTGCGAGATGGCGAAGCTGCGGAATTTGTCCGTGGTGGCAGAATATGTCGAGACGGAAGAACAGCAACAGCTGCTGGAACGCCTTGGCGTGCACTATATGCAGGGCTACCTGATCGATAAACCGCGTCCGCTCTGGCAGCTTGAGAACAAAAAAAAGGACCTGTAACAACGTTACAGGTCCTGATGTTAGCGACGGTGAATTACAGAACCAGCGCGGCGATAGACGCAGACAGCACGCTCACCAGCGTAGAACCGTAAACCAGCTTCAGACCGAAGCGAGAAACCACGTTGCCCTGTTCTTCGTTCAGACCTTTAATCGCACCGGCGATGATGCCGATGGAAGAGAAGTTGGCGAAGGAGACCAGGAACACGGAGATGATGCCGACCGCGCGCGGAGAGAGCTCAGCGGCGATTTTCTGCAGGTCCATCATGGCGACGAATTCATTGGAAACCAGTTTGGTTGCCATGATGCTGCCCACCTGCAGGGATTCACTTGCCGGTACACCCATGATCCATGCAACCGGATAGAAGATGTAGCCCAGAATGCCCTGGAAGGAGATGCTGTAGCCAAACCAGCCGGTTACGGTGGCGAACAGGGCGTTCAGCGCGGCGATCAGGGCGATAAAGCCGATCAGCATCGCAGCAACGATAATTGCCACTTTGAAACCTGCCAGAATGTATTCACCCAGCATTTCGAAGAAGCTTTGACCTTCGTGCAGGTTAGACATCTGAATGTTTTCTTCGCTGGCATCAACGCGGTACGGGTTGATCAGCGACAGGACGATAAAGGTGCTGAACATGTTCAGTACCAGCGCCGCGACAACGTACTTCGGCTCCAGCATGGTCATGTAGGCGCCAACGATAGACATAGACACGGTAGACATCGCCGTCGCCGCCATGGTGTACATGCGGTTACGGGACATTTTACCAAGGATGTCTTTATAGGCGATGAAGTTTTCAGACTGACCCAGAATCAGGGAGCTGACGGCGTTGAAAGACTCCAGTTTGCCCATGCCGTTGATTTTCGACAGCACGGTACCAATCGCACGAATGACGATAGGCAGTACGCGGATGTGCTGCAGGATACCGATCAGCGCAGAGATAAACACGATAGGGCACAGTACTTTCAGGAAGAAGAAGGCCAGACCTTTATCGTTCATGCTACCGAAGACAAAGTTGGTCCCTTCGTTGGCGAAACCGAGAAGTTTTTCGAACATCTCGGAGAAGCCTTTCACAAAGCCCAGACCAATATCGGAGTTCAGGAAGAACCAGGCCAACAGCACTTCAATGACCAGTAGCTGGATAACATAACGAATGCGGATCTGTTTGCGGTTAGAACTGACCAGCAAGGCCAGGATCGCCACCACAACGAGCGCGAGAATAAAATGCAAGACGCGGTCCATATTTGCTCCAAACATGAGACGGGTTAAATTTTCGTGCACATTCTATGTAACATGGTTAAATAAAACGAGATCTGTCTCTCACTATATTCAGAACCTGTGAGCAAACTCAAAATTAGTGATCAAGCATGCATTTTTGTTATGTTGAGTAAATGTATGAAAAGTTTCCACGTTGTACTACTCTCTTCTTAAGCGTATACCAAACCTTCCCAACCTCCAGTCTGGCTATTGGTTCCGGCTATCAGAATAATCATTATCACCTTGCTTAAATGAACTTGATAATCATTCTCATTCTGTTAGCCTAAAACATAGCAAAGGCTATGTTTTTGAGGCAGAGAATGACAAACAGTCGCATTGAAACTAACAGCTGTCGTACCGCACGCCGCATGCGGCTGGCGCTGATGGGGCCGGCATTTATTGCTGCGATCGGCTATATCGATCCGGGCAACTTTGCGACCAACATTCAGGCGGGCGCCAGCTTTGGCTACCAGTTGCTGTGGGTGGTGGTATGGGCAAACCTGATGGCGATGCTGATTCAGGTGCTTTCAGCGAAGCTGGGCATTGCTACCGGAAAAAACCTCGCGGAGCAGATTCGCGACCATTACCCACGACCGGTGGTCTGGTTCTACTGGGTGCAGGCGGAAATTATCGCCATGGCGACCGATCTGGCCGAGTTTATCGGTGCGGCGATCGGCTTTAAGCTGATCCTGGGCATTTCGCTGTTACAGGGCGCGGTGCTGACCGGGATTGCCACCTTTTTGATTCTGATGCTTCAGCGTCGCGGGCAAAAACCGTTGGAAAAAGTCATCGGCGGCCTGCTGCTGTTCGTGGCGGCAGCGTATATCGTCGAGCTGATATTCTCTCAGCCCGAACTGGCGCCGCTGACCAAAGGTATGCTGTTACCGTCGTTACCCAATGGTGAAGCGGTTTATCTGGCTGCGGGGGTGCTGGGGGCAACCATCATGCCGCACGTTATTTATCTTCATTCATCGCTGACCCAGCATCTGCACGGCGGTAGCGCTAAAGAGCGCTATCAGGCCACCCGCTGGGACGTCGCTATCGCCATGACCATCGCCGGCTTCGTTAACCTGGCGATGATGGCGACAGCCGCTGCGGCCTTCCATTTTCACGGGCATACCGGCATTACCGATCTCGATCAGGCTTACCTGACGCTTGAACCGCTGCTCAGCCATGCGGCGGCGACGATCTTTGGCCTCAGCCTGATTGCCGCCGGCCTGTCTTCTACGGTGGTTGGTACGCTGGCCGGTCAGGTGGTGATGCAGGGCTTTATTCGTTTCCATATTCCACTGTGGTTCCGCCGCGCGGTCACCATGCTGCCGTCGTTTATCGTCATTCTGATGGGGCTGGACCCAACGCGTATTCTGGTGATGAGCCAGGTGCTGCTGAGCTTTGGTATTGCGCTGGCGTTGGTTCCGCTGCTGATTTTCACCAGCGACCGCAAGCTAATGGGCGAACTGGTCAACACGCGGTGGATTAAACGCATCGGCTGGGCAATTGTCGCGGTGGTGGTGGCATTGAACGGCTGGCTGCTGCTGGGAACGCTGCTGAGTTAATTGCCTGATTACCGTGACCCGCGACAGGTCACGGTTTCTTTACCGTTTATTCGCTATGCTGCATTTTGCGTTTAACAGCAGCGATCCTTCATGAACTCTTTTGATCTCTCTTTTCTCAAATACCTTCAGGATAACAGCCCGCTCGCGGTTGATAGCGCGGTGCTGCGCTTTGGCAAAACGCTTTCCACCCTGAAGCGAACGATGAAAGAGCTTAACGAACTGCTGCCGGACGAAGCGCATCTCCACCAGGATAATGCATTTATTACGACCGGTATCACCTACAGTGATTACATCCAGTTTTTGCAGCGCGTGCGTTTCAACCGTTATCTCACGACCGGTGAAGAGCGCGTTCAGGATCTGTTTGTTGCGCTCTGTCTGCACGATGTGGTCAATAAAAATGAGTACTATAAAAAGTTCTATGTCAGCGCTGGGACGGTGAAAAACGATAACCCGCTCATGCTCAACCGGGTGCAGGAAAGTGGGTTAACGCTGCTGAGCATACCGAGAAAGGGTTCGCAACTGGTGGGTGATGAATTCAGTTTGCGTCTGGCAGCCTGTATGTCGATTCTGAAAACCGTCGAGATTGGTACTGGTCATCAACTGATTGCGCATCAGGCCAACGAGCCTATCAATCGTTCCATAGCTGAGCAGTTTCTTTATGAGTGCGCACAGGAGATCGGCCAGGCGGCTGCCTGTTATGAAAAGGTCATCAGCCCGGTGATTCACCTTGGCTACAATGGGCGGAAATATCTGCTGGTCTATCTCAGCCTGGCGCTACAGCGCATTCGGCGCGGACGGCGAATCAACGACAGCTCGGCGGCAGCATTCCTGACCACCTATCCCTATCGCGTGTTGGCGGAGAAAGATGAAAATGCCTGCCTGGATATGCTCATTGCCTCACTCACCTTTACCTGGCGTCCCTTTACGCTGTACGACGCGCGGCTGATCGGGCACGTTAAACAGGCCTGCGAGGAGATGTCCCGCGGTCTGAATGCGACGATTCACAACCACCACGCCTGGTTTGCCGAAATTTACCATTTTATCTACGCGGCGATTGTGCAGAACAAACTGCGCCTGTGGTTTGATGATAAAAAGCTACACGATGTACAGCGCCGCTACCCCGACCTTTGGCAGCACGTCCAGCGTGCCCTGCGCGAAATAGAATCGTGTTGGCAGATGTCGTTTTCCGCGATTCATCTGGCGACCCTGGTGCTGATTATCAAAAAGCACGAACTGAAAAATCGGGTAGTGGGGGATGTGAAAAAACGCGTCATCATTGTGACCAACTCCTCAGAGAGTAAAGTGGGCTACTTCAAAGAGGTGCTGCTCTCGCGTTTTCACATTGAGGTGCTGGCCTGCGTCAACATCAACGAACTGGACCGGCTCCAGCAGCAGGATTTCGACCTGCTGATTGCCTTTACCAACAAAATTGCCAGTCACCTGCGTCATGCTCAACTCAGCTATGTGAAGGTGAATTTCTATCTGACGCAGGACGATTTTCAGCTGCTACGCGAGCATGGGCTAAGCCCGGCGCGCAAAAAAATACCCGTTGACGCGTTCGTGCAACAGGTACAGGGGATGAGTCCGCAGGCGCTAAAAGCCTTCCTTGAGCAGCAGTACGGCGACGTTTTTATTTAACCAGCGGCTGGCACACGCCACGACACCACACCGCTTGCAGTTCTTGCTGGTCGTCGAGCACCAGAATATCGGCATCTTTGCCCGGCGTCAGGCTACCTTTGCGATCCGCCACGCCCGCGAGGATGGCGGGGTTGAGGCAGGCTATCTGCGCCGCTGACACCCAGCCGTGCTCCAGCCGGCCAACCACGTTTTTGACGGAGTCGAGAAAACTCATTTCCAGCTTGCGGACTTCGGGCCAGTCTTCGGCGCTGATGGTGCGTGTGCAGCCGTGGCAATCGGTAATTTCCAGCGACTGCTGGCGGATACGAAATGTCTCCTGGCGCAGATAATGATGAAATTCGAAGCCTTCGGGAAAGTCGACGTAACCAAGACAATCGCTCATCATTACCAGCCGACGATCCTTTTTCAGCCGGTAGAGGATGTCGAAGACTTCCGGGCGCAGGGTAATTCCGCTTTGTTTTGCCACTTCGGCGTAGGTGTCTTCATAGTACATCAGTGCGCCTACCACGCCAGGCTCACGGTGGTGCAAGCCGCGCATGGCGCTGAAGGCGTGGGTAAAATGGCTCAAACCCGCGGTAATCGCCTCGCTGATTTCGTCAAACGTGGCATCCGTATGGCCCGCCGAAACGGTGACGCCGGCTTGATGCAAATGGCGAATCAATGCCAGTGCGCCGGGAAGTTCCGGGGCCAGCGTCATCAGGCGAACATGGCCGCGCGCGGCGCGTTGATAGCGTTCGAACCCCGCGATGCTGGGGGGCTGAACGCTGTCCAGACGCTGCATACCGATAAACTTCGGGTTGATATATGGGCCTTCCATATGGATACCTACCGCTTCAGCGCCGTCGGCGGGCGTGGCTTGCGCGATCCATTCGGCGGCGGTAGCCAGGCTTTGACACAAGAAATCCTCTGGCTGGGTGGCTGAGGTGGCAAGCCAGGCCGTCACGCCTGCATACACTAAATCTTCACTCATGGCGCGTAGCGAGTCCCGTTCACCTTTCCAGGCAAATGATCCTCGCCCCCAGCCGTGTACGTGAATATCGACAAACCCCGGCATCAGCATCGCATCGTGATAGTCGATGACGCGCCCGCGGGGTGTCTCATCGATGCCGGTAATTTTATCGCCGCAGATGTGAAGGTAGCCGGAGCGTATTCCGTCCGGCGTCACAATTCGCTGACTGGCGAGAGAGAGCAGGGCATCACTCACCATGGGCCTCCTGTACGCGTGCGGCGGTTTCCAGCGCTATCTCTGAGCACAGCCCGATGTAGTGCGAAGGGTCAATCAGCGCGTCAATTTCCGCCTCGCTGAAGTTCTGCTGAATCACCGGATCCTGGCGCAGCACCTCCCCGTAGGGAATACCTTCATGAGTACTGCGCATGGCCAACTGGTAAACGCGCTCATGCGCCGCATCTTTCCCGAGCTTCGCCACCAGATGCATCATGATTTTTTCGCTATTGATGAGGCCGTGGGTCAATTGCACGTTTTGCTGCATCCGCTCGGGGTTGATTACCAGCGTGCGGGTCAGTTCCTCGGCGCGCATAACGATCTCGGCGATGCACTCCATGCTCTCCTGAATATTGCCATCAAAGATAAAGTAGGCCGAGCTATCTGCCTCGAAGGGGCGTGGGCTGACGTACAGGCACGAGGTATGTACGGAATAAAGCTTTTGTGCGTTAGCGATAATGCCTTTCGCCAGTTTCGGGTTGACCTTTTGCGGCATGGTGCTGCTGCCGACGGTCCCTTTGGTAAAGGCTTCGGACACTTCGCCAAACTCTTCGCTTGAGGTCTGGTAAACCTCTTCGGCAATTTTGTGCAGGGTGGTGGCAAGCAGGCACAGGTTGCTGATGTATTCGGTGCGATACACGCGCGAGTTGCGCGATGGAATGGCCATCGCGTGCATGCCTAAGGCTTTCGCTACGCTCTCCTGTACGCGTCGTCCGGTTTCTCCGGTCGCGTGAAACGCGCCGACGGCGCCCCCCATCATCACGGTGAAGACCCGTTTTTCCGCTTCTTGCATACGCTGCTGGGCGTTGAGTAACTCATCAATCCAGACGGCGGCTTTGTATCCCCAGGTGATCGGCAATGCATGTTTGCCGTGGGTGCGTCCGGCCATGAGCGTGGCGTGATGCTCGCGCGCCATGTGGGCCAGATTGCGCAGAATGTCATCCACGAACCCCTGCAGCAGGACGTTGAACTGTTTTGCCAGATACAGCTGGGCCGTTTGCTGAATATTCTGCGTGGTGACGCCATAGTGCACATACTTGCCGCTTTCGCTGTCGCAGGCTTTAACCAGCACTTTGATCATCGGCACAAAGCCATGGCCAATTTCGCGTAACAGGCGTTCCATTTCCGCCAGGTCGATATTCTCAACCCGGCAGTTGGCGGCGATATTCGCCGCCGCGCTGGCCGGAATCATTCCGTGTTCGGCCTGCGCCAGCGCCAGCGCGGCTTCAACATCCAGCCATGACTGCACTCGAGCCTGCTGACCGAGCAGTGCCTTCATGCCGCGGTCGTCAATGGTTTTACTTTTTGAATCATACAGTGCGCGCATTGCCGCCTCCTGGTTGTTTATTTCAAGCCGACAATACGGTCATCAACCGCGTTGCGAACAAATTCTACGTGTGGGCCAAAGACCACGTGCACATGGTTGCTGGAGGGAATAAAGGTTCCCAACGAGCCGGATTCTTTGAGGATATCCATGTTGATTTTCTTCTGATCCTGCAAATCGATGCGCAGACGAGAAACACAGTTTTCGACGCGTTTGATGTTATCCCGGCCGCCGAGACCTTCAATCACCATGGCGGCGACTTTGTCGTACTCTTTATTGTTCAGTAAGGTGCTATCGGCAATTTCACTTTCACGGCCCGGCGTTTTGATATCGAATTTACCGATTGCAAAACGGAACACGAAATAAAACACGACGAAGTTCACAATACCGAGAAGAATTAAATTTACCCAATGCGTATTTTCGTACATCAAGCCAAAAATGCCGAAGTCGAAAATGGTGCCGCGAATATAACCGATGGAGACTTCCAGCATCTGTAGTGGGATAGTGAGTAACCCGCACAGCACCGCATAAACGATAAACAGTTTTGGTGCTATAAACAGGAAGGAGAATTCCAGTGGCTCGGTAATATTACCCAGCATGGCCGTGAGTACGACGGTGAGAATCATCCCTTTGGCAAATTTCTTGTTTTTGAAATAAGCCATATGATACATCGCCAGGCCGATGGCCGGCACGCGGAACAGGGTCGTCAACATCTGCGAGGAGGCCAGGTAGCTGGTCAACGTAGGCATATATTCTTGCCACGCAGGATGTGAAGGGCCCAGTTCAAAGAGGATCTTATTCATCGCAGGCAAAATGCCGACGTAGGTTTGCCCATCAATAAGGTAGGTACCGCCCGCGGCGGTGAAGCGTACGGTGGAGCTCAGGACGTGATGTAAACCGAACGGTATCAGCAGACGGTTAAGCGTCATGTAGATACCGGCACCAATGTCCGGCGCCATCATAATGGTTGAGACGGCGCGCATTCCGGCGGTGAAAAGATCCCAGATAAAGGGGATGATCAGCCCAACCGGAATCGCAAAGGCAATTGCCAGAATCGCCACTGATTTCTTGCCGCTGAAGAATGCAAAGGCCAGAGGCAACTGTAGTCGATAGAAGCGGTCGGTGATTTTGGCCGCCAGCAGGCCTGCGATAATACCGCCTAAGGCCTCGATTTTTAGCGTCTGGACGCCGAGCACCATGCCCTGGCCCACCAGTGAAAGATCCTCTTTCGCCAGGGTTCCCGCGAGCTTCAGATGAACGTGCATGGCAATCAGCAACGTTAAATAGGCGACGACCGAGGCAAATACCGCAATGCCTTTTTCTTTTTTCGACATGCCGTAGGCAACGCCCATCGCAAATAATAATGGAATATTATTAAAAACGACGCTGCTGATTAAACCCAGAGACGATAAAACAGCTTTGAAAATATCATTTCCCAGAAATGGGAGTTTATCGATCATATAGCTCTGGCCAAGCGCCGAGCTGATTCCCATTACCATCCCGACGGGAGCTAATACCGCGATAGGTAACAGTAGTGAACGACCGAATGTCTGAATTTCATTTTTAAAATTAGCATTCATGATGTTAATCCTGACGTGAAATATCTTGAGGATAAGATACTGGCAGGATTTTTTTGCTCAAGGGCAAATGCTGATAAATAAGAAGCGCAGGATTTGACCATAAAAAAAGAGCCCGTAGGCTCTTTGATTTGTTATTCAGGCATAGCGTGCAGTGCCTGAATAACCGAAATTAGTGGCGACCATGTCCGTGGCCGTGTCCATGACCGCGCCCGCGTCCACGATGGTCATCACGGTCGCCCCAACCGTCGCGATAGCCACGTTCGTAGGCTTTATTACGTTTATCCCAACCGCGGTGCCAGCCGTTGTCGTGGCGATACCAGTGTTTATGCCAGTAATCGCGGTCGCGCCAGCGGCCGCCATCCCAGTAGTTACCGTAATTATCGCGATCGCCAATTTGTAATTTTATGGATGGCAGCAGGGTGATTTCACCAGCATTAGCGAACATCGGGGCCGATGCTAACAACACTGCCGCCAGAATCAGTGACCTGAACATACTTCTCTCCTATACGATCGTGGCCAGAAAGGCCTGTTAACGCAATATTACAATTCGGTAAACACTCGAATTATTGGGTTAACTCTTAAACCGCCAGGAGAGAGCACTTTTTGCTAAAAACGCTGTTATTTTATGCTGCGCAAAATGGCATCAATTTCGGCACATTCTGAGGCGCTGAAATGACGGTTTGCCAGCATGCCCACCGCATCCTCCAGCTGTGAAATTTTGCTGGCGCCAATCAGAACCGAGGTGACCGCCTGTTGACGCAGTACCCACGCCAGTGCCATCTGCGAGAGTTTTTGTCCACGCTGTTCCGCCAGTACGTTCAGTTGGCGAACGGCCTCAAGCTTGCTATCGGTGAGCTGTTCTGGCTTGAGGAAGATGCTACCGCTCGCGGCGCGAGAATCGGCGGGAATGCCGTTCAGGTAACGGTCGGTAAGCTGCCCACCGGCCAGCGGCGAGAAGGCGATACAGCCGACCCCTTCCTGCTGTAGCACGTTCAACAGGCCGTTTTCCACTCCACGTTCCAGCATGGAGTACTTCGGCTGATGAATAAGGCAGGGGGTGCCCAGATCGTTGAGTATGTCAATTGCCTGCTGCGCGAGTTCCGCCGGGTAGTTGGAAAGCCCAACGTACAGCGCTTTGCCCTGACGGACGACGTGATCCAGCGCGCGCATGGTCTCCAGTAACGGCGTTTCAGGGTCTGGGCGATGGTGGTAGAAGATATCCACATACTCAAGTCCCATGCGCTTCAGACTCTGGTCAAGGCTGGAAATCAGATACTTACGTGAACCCCAGTCGCCGTAGGGACCGTCCCACATGGTGTATCCGGCCTTAGTGGAAATAATCAGTTCGTCGCGGTAAGGGCGAAAATCTTCACGCAGAATGCGGCCAAAGTTACTCTCAGCAGAGCCGGGAGGTGGTCCATAGTTATTGGCGAGATCGAAATGGGTAATACCCAGATCGAATGCGTGGCGTAGCAGCTGGCGGCTGTTCTCTACGCGGGTTTCATCGCCAAAGTTATGCCACAGCCCCAGTGAAACTACGGGAAGCTTGAGGCCGCTGTTGCCGCAGCGCTGAAACGTCATGGTCTCGTAACGCGCGCGACTTGCCTGATAAACCATTGTGTCCTCCAGAATATCCGCTTGTGTATACGCTTACACTAGCGAATGTCCATCGGCTCGTACACAGCTGAAATCTGTAAAATTTGCTTTCCAGACGACTTTCTTATCAATACTGGACACGCTTAACACTTCTTCAATACTCAAAGAAATAACCGGCTGAAGGAGTGGCACCATGGCTTCGTCCTATACCGTGGCAGATTACCTGCTTGACCGTCTTGCTGACTGCGGCGTCGAGAGTCTGTTTGGCGTACCCGGAGACTACAATCTCCAGTTTCTTGACCACGTCATTGCTCACCGCACGCTTCGTTGGGTGGGCTGCGCTAACGAACTGAATGCCGCCTATGCCGCCGATGGCTACGCGCGAATGCAGGGCTGTGGTGCACTGCTCACCACCTACGGCGTGGGTGAACTGAGCGCGCTGAACGGCGTGGCCGGTAGCTTCGCCGAGCACGTTCCGGTGCTGCATATTGTCGGAGCGCCCTGTACCGGCGCACAGCAGCGTCGCGAATGTTTGCACCACACGTTAGGCGACGGCGACTTCGATCATTTCCGCCAGATGAGTGCGCCAATTTCCGTCGCCCAGGGCGTGCTGACGGCGCGCAACGCCTGCCAGGAGATCGACCGCGTGCTGCAGGCGGTGATGCACCATCGTCGACCGGGCTATCTGCTGCTCCCTGCCGATGTTGCCGCGTTGCCGACGGCGAAACCTGTAAGCGCTCTCACCGCAGCGCCTCAGGTATCGGATACGGCCCAACTTGAGGATTTTGTTAAACATGCGCGCGGCCTGCTGGAGGGATGTCTGCATGTGTCTTTGCTGGCGGACGTACTGGCTCATCGATTTGGGCTCCAGGCGACGCTCAATCAGTGGATGCGTGCGCATCCCATTCCGCACGCCACGTTGTTGATGGGGAAAGGGCTGTTTGATGAACAACAGCCAGGGTTTGTCGGCACGTACAGCGGCGGGGCGAGCCTGCCGCAAACGCGTGAAGCGATTGAGGATGCGGAGGCGATCATCTGCGTCGGCACCTGTTTTACCGACACCATCACTGCAGGCTTTACTCACCGGATTGCGCCGGAAAAATCAATCGAGGTACAGCCGTTTTCCGCTCGCGTAGGTGCCCGCTGGTTTAGCGGTATTGACATGCAGGCGGCGGTGGACGCGCTGATAACGCTGAGTGAAGAGTTAGCCCCATGGCACACCGATGTCCGGCGGATATCCTCGCCGACGGTGCTCGACACCGGGCATCTGACCCAGCGTCACTTCTGGCAAACGCTGCAGAAATACCTGCAACCGCACGATATTGTTCTGGGCGATCAGGGGACGGCTGCCTTTGGTATCGCGGCATTAACGCTGCCCACCGGCGCCAGTTTGCTGGTTCAGCCGCTGTGGGGATCGATTGGCTACACGCTACCCGCCGCATTCGGCGCACAAACGGCGTGTCCGGACCGGCGCGTGGTGCTGGTGGTGGGGGACGGTGCGGCGCAGTTAACCATTCAGGAGCTCGGCTCCATGCTGCGGGACGGGCAACGGCCGCTGATCCTGCTACTCAATAATGAGGGCTATACGGTTGAGCGTGCGATTCATGGGCCAGAGCAGCGCTATAACGAGATCAGCCTGTGGAACTGGACCCAACTGCCACAGGCACTGAACCTCGACAGCCCGGTCGAATGCTGGAAGGTGAGCAACGTCGTGCAGTTGAATGACGCGCTGGCGCGTGCTGCGCGCCGCGACAGGCTAATGCTGCTGGAGGTGATGCTCCCCAAAATGGACATCCCTCCGCTGCTTAAAGCCGTTACCGACGCGCTGGAGGCGCGAAATAGCGGCCGTTAATCCTTACGCTTACGCGGCACCATCATCGTGGGTTTCCCCGCCAGCAACAGCCAGGCGGGGAGCATCACGATACACAGTAGCGGCAACAGCGTGGTATCCGGTACGACCACCGCAGCCATAAACAGGCTGAGCCAGGCATCGCGGGTGACCACCAGCACTAATCCCATAATGGCGCAGGAAACGGTAATCGCGGCCGGCACCGCTTCAACGTGCGCATGCAGCATCAAACCCAGCGCCACGGCAACAAAAACCGCCGGGAATATGCGCCCGCCGCGGAAACCGCAGGCGGCAGCGACGACCAGCGCCGCCAGTTTACTCAGTGCGAAAAGCATGTAGTCGCCTGCACCGAAATTTTGCCCGGCAGTCAGCCGCTGCATTTCATCGAGCCCTTTAAACAGCGTTAACGGACCGCCAATCGTGCCGATAATCCCCAGCACAAATCCCCCAACGCCGAGAATCAGTACCGGATGTTTTAAACGGTGAACTAATCCATGCAGATGCGGCAGGCACCAGACGCCAATCATACCGATAGCGATGGCGATGATAGCCACTATCGCGCCGCTGAAAATATCGACGAGGCGCATCGTTTGATAATGCTCGATGGGCAGCGAGAACTGAGGGTGAAAGAACAGGCCTGTGGTCAACGCGCCGGCGGCGGCGGCCAACAGAGGGGCAAACAGGCGATCCCACAACGGCGCGTCGTTACTGCTGGTTAACGTCTGGGAAAAAATGAGCGCGGCGGCAACCGGTGTTCCGAACAGTGCGCCAATCGTCCCGGCGGCGGCGAGAATCGTCCAGTCAAGCGAGCTGACTCGTGGGAAGAAACGCGCGCCCAGCGCCACGGCCAGCGCAATGTTGACCGACATAATCGGGTGTTCTGGCCCCAGGCTCACACCGCCCGCGAGCCCGAGGATCAAGGCGATCGCCAGCCCAGGCAGATGGGCGACGGGAACCGCGGCGCCGATCAGCGGCTCGCAGGCGGGATCCGGGCCGGCATGGCCCGGGCTGTAGCGAATCACCAACCCGACGACAAGACCGGTCATCGTCAGCATCAGGATAATCCACAGCGACGAATTCATATCAATGCCGAGCGCATTCGGTAGGTTACTCCACAGCAGATGCTGAAGCACCGCAGCGATCTTCATCACCACGATCAAAATCAGGCTGGAGGCGACGCCAATCAATACCGCGGGGATGGAGAGCAACAACATCGTTCGGGCTCGCGGGTGGAGCATGGTGATATCCTTTTTGCTGAATACTGAGTTTACTTTGCATTTTCCTGAGCCAACGTTCAGCGCAAATGGTGCTGAAACGATACGGCTCTACAGGTTATCCCGTTCTGTACCTGTTAAAAAATACGCAAAAAATGTGACCTGGATCGATAATCCTGGGGCGCTCACGTCATCGCCATTGTTGTTAACGCGCCTTGAATTTACAGTGTGGCAAAGATTTATTCTGACTTTAGCGGAGCCGTAACGGAATGACAAAGTTTGCTTTAGTGGGTGATGTTGGGGGCACCAATGCGCGTCTGGCATTGTGCGATATTGCCAGCGGTGAGATTTCGCAGGCGAAGACCTATTCTGGCCTGGATTACCCAAGCCTGGAAGACGTGGTTCGCGTCTACCTCGACGAGCATAACGCGTCGGTGGAAGACGGCTGTATTGCCATTGCCTGCCCGATTACCGGCGACTGGGTGGCGATGACCAACCACACCTGGCAGTTCTCCATTGCGGAAATGAAAAAGAACCTTGGGTTCGCGCACCTGGAAATCATCAACGATTTCACCGCGGTCTCGATGGCGATCCCGATGCTGAAAAAAGAGCATCTGATTCAGTTTGGCGGCACCGAGCCGGTTGAAGGCAAGCCGATCGCCGTTTACGGCGCGGGAACCGGTCTTGGCGTGGCGCATCTGGTTCACGTCGACAAGCGCTGGGTTAGCCTGCCGGGCGAAGGCGGCCACGTTGACTTTGCGCCAAACAGCGAAGAAGAGGGGATTATCCTCGAAGTGCTGCGTGAAGAGATTGGCCACGTTTCCGCCGAGCGCGTGCTCTCCGGTCCTGGCCTGGTGAACTTGTACCGGGCTATTGTTAAGTCGGACAACCGGGTGCCGGAAAACTACAAGCCGAAAGACATTACCGAACGCGCGCTGGCAGACACCTGCACCGACTGTCGTCGCGCGCTGTCGCTGTTCTGCGTGATCATGGGTCGTTTCGGCGGCGATTTGGCGTTGACGCTGGGCACTTTCGGCGGCGTGTACATTGCGGGTGGCATTGTGCCGCGCTTCCTCGAGTTCTTTAAAGCCTCCGGCTTCCGCGGCGGTTTCGAAGACAAAGGTCGTTTCAAAGACTACGTACACCCGATCCCGGTGTATCTGATTATTCACGACAATCCGGGCCTGCTGGGTTCTGGCGCGCATCTGCGTCAGACGTTGGGTCAGGTGCTGTAATACACAAAGCCCGGGGCGTTCCCCGGGCTCTTTCTGCCGCCGATGTCCCGTCAGTGGCTACAAATGCATGATCTGCCGAAACTCTTTTACCTTACTGCGGCTCACCGGCACCTGAAACTCAAGGTCGCGCAGGCGCAGAATGTAGGTGTTATTAAACCACGGCTCTATCTCGCGAATTTTATTCAGGTTCACACAGAACGAACGATGGCAGCGAAAAAAGTGGCTACTCGGTAGCTTGCTGCAAAACTCGGTGATGTTCATCGGCATCACGTACGATTCGCGGCGGGTGTAGACGAAGGTCATCTTCTCGTGCGCTTCAGCGTAGTAGATATCGCTGATCGGCGTCACGATGATGCGCTCATCTTTTACCAGGTTGATGGTGTCGTTTTCCCGCGGCGCGCTGGGGCTGCTGCTGACGATGCTCGATTGCTGCTGTTGCCAGGCCGCCTCCAGTTTTTGCAGCATGCTGACGATGCGTGATTCCTGGTATGGCTTCAGAATGTAGTCGAACGCTTCCAGCTCAAAGGCTTCCACCGCATGCTCTTTCCACGCGGTGATAAACACGATAAACGGCTTGTGAGCAAACTGACTGATGTTCTGCGCCAGCAGCACGCCATCCAGCGACGGAATGTTAATGTCGAGGAAGATGGCGTCCACTTTGTTGTGCTGCAAAAATTTCAGCACGTCCAGACCGTCGTCAAAGGTGCCGACAATCTCCATCTGACTGTGCTGCTGAATCAGCCAGGTTAGCTCCTGTTGCGCCAGGAATTCATCTTCGACAATGATGACTTTCATGGGGACTCCGGGTTAAGGCAATAATGTGGCAGCCGCCGGAACGGCCGTGCGCTGGTTAGGAATGTAGAACGCGATTTCGGTTCCTGGATCGAGGCGGCGGATATGCAAGCCCTCGCCGTAGAGCAGTTTAACCCGATGATGAACGTTCAGCAGGCCAATCTTATTGCCGGGCATTTCATTGGCTTCCACCCGCGCGATGACCTGAGGATCGATCCCCGGCCCGGTATCGCGCACGCCAATGCGCACGCGGTTGCCTGACTCGGCAATGCTGATGGTCACCACGCCTTTACCCTTACTGCGCTGAATACCGTGCACGATGGCATTCTCGACCAGCGGTTGGATCAGCAGGCTTGGAATCACGCAGTTCACCTCATCGTCAATATCGTAGATTACCGTCAGCTTGTCGCCAAAGCGCGCCTGCTCAATGGCGATATAGTCCTTAATCTGATACAGCTCCCGACGGATATCTATCTGCTCATCGTCTTTTAATTCAATGTTATAGCGCAGGTAGCGCGACAGATTAAAAATGAGCTGCCGCGCAGTGTCCGGATTGAGGCGAATGGATGATGAAATGGCGTTCAGCGCGTTGAATAAGAAATGGGGATTGATTTTACTCTGTAACGCGCGCAGCTCTGCCTTATTTGCCATCTCGCGCAGCTGTTCGGCGCGGGAAACTTCCAGCTGCGTGGAGATAATCTGCGACAGCCCAATGGCCATCTCCTGCAACGACGAGGTGATCTGGTGCGCGTGGCAGTAGTAGATTTTCAGCGTACCGGTAATCACGCCTTTCTCCGACAGCGGGATCACCAGCATCGAGTGAATTTCCGGCGTGCGATAGGCTTCATCGTTGTTTTTTATGATGATTTCGCCGTTGTTAATCGCCTGACGGGTGACCGGGCTAATGGAGTCATCGTTATTATGGTAGTTATCTTCCCCGACGCCGACATAGGCCAGCACGCGTTCGGTATTGGTGATAGCGACGGCGTCGGCGCGAATATCCTGACGAATGATGTCGCAAATCTGCCGCAGAGTGTCGCTGTTAATCTGACGAAACAGCGGCAGCGTTTTATTGGCAATATCCAGCGCCAACTTAGCCTGACGCGCGGCGCTGGCCTCCTTCTCGCCCTCTACGCTTTGCACCAGCAGGACAATAAAACCGATGCACACGCTGCCGGCAATCATCGGAATGCCGATCTTCGACACGATATCGACGCCGAGCGCGATGGTGGGCGCCCAAACGACCACCAGAATCATGGTCAGGGTTTCGCACAGCATGCCGCCGAGGATACCAATTTTCCAGTGCAGTTCTTTCGGTACCCGACGGTTAATCAACCCCGACAGGATCCCGGCGATAATACTGGTGATAAAACACGGCACGGCGGTAACGCCGCCTGCGTCAATCAGGTAACGGTGGATCCCGGCAATGACCCCGACGATGCCGCCAACCCACGGGCCAAACAGGATCCCGCCTGACATCACCGCGATAATACGAACGTTAACCAGCGAGCCTTCCACCGGCACGCCGGACCAGGTACTGAAGATGGCGAACATCGAGAAAATGACGGTAACGGCCAGCAGCTCTTTCGCCGTATGGGCCGTTTTGTGCAACAGTTCGCGGAACAGGCGGATGCGGATCAGAAAAAAGAGGCAAATCAGCATTAATGCGGCCCGGTCGTAGACCGCGAGCAGCATATCGAATATTTCGTGCATGGGGGCGCCGAATGTTTTCAGTAAAGTCTTATGATAAGTAACCCGGGGACAGATGACCAGCAGTACGCGGAATAGGGAAAAACCTTAATTTTAAAAGGGGATTGTAGGACAAACGTATTGAACAGGAAGAGATGGCCGCTTCAGGGAGGACTTGAACCACCTGCAATGAAAAGCAATAGATAATTTATTGTTACCATTGTGTTTTATATCCATTGAATCCTTTATTTTAATGAATGATTCTTGTTTTCATTAGTTCCTCTTTTTACCGATACAACATTTTTTCGCTTACCCTCTCGACAGCGCTAATTTTTTCAGGTTATTTTCTGTTCATGCCACATCGGTGGCAGCGTCGCTCGAACGGTTCGGGCGCTAACGTAATCCTGAGGAACCTATGGCTGATTCCAGCTCTGAACGCCGTTTTACGCGTATCGATCGCTTACCCCCGTACGTTTTTAATATTACCGCTGAACTTAAAATGGCTGCGCGTCGGCGCGGCGAGGATATTATTGATTTCAGCATGGGGAACCCAGACGGCGCCACGCCAGCGCACATTGTTGAAAAACTCTGCACCGTGGCCCAACGCCCGGACACCCATGGATACTCTACCTCACGCGGTATTCCTCGCCTGCGCCGTGCTATTTCGCGCTGGTATCAGGACCGTTATGACGTTGAGATTGACCCGGAAAGCGAAGCGATTGTCACCATTGGTTCGAAAGAGGGGCTGGCGCACCTGATGCTGGCTACGCTCGATCACGGTGACACCGTGCTGGTGCCGAACCCAAGCTACCCCATCCATATTTACGGCGCGGTGATTGCTGGCGCGCAGGTGCGCTCCGTACCGCTGGTAGAAGGCGTCGATTTCTTTAACGAGCTGGAGCGTGCCATTCGCGAAAGCTACCCGAAACCGAAGATGATGATCCTTGGCTTCCCGTCGAACCCGACCGCTCAGTGCGTGGAGCTGGAGTTCTTCGAAAAGGTGGTCGCGCTGGCTAAACGCTATGACGTGCTGGTGGTACATGACCTGGCTTATGCGGATATCGTGTATGACGGCTGGAAAGCGCCGTCGATCATGCAGGTGCCCGGTGCGCGTGACGTCGCGGTAGAGTTCTTCACGCTCTCTAAGAGCTACAACATGGCGGGCTGGCGTATCGGCTTTATGGTCGGTAACAAGACGCTGGTTAACGCACTGGCGCGGATTAAGAGCTACCACGATTACGGTACCTTCACCCCGCTGCAGGTGGCGGCAATTGCCGCGCTGGAAGGGGATCAGCAGTGCGTACGAGATATCGCTGCGCAGTATAAGCGTCGCCGCGATGTGCTGGTGAAGGGGCTGCATGAAGCTGGCTGGATGGTTGAAATGCCGAAAGCGTCAATGTACGTGTGGGCCAAAATTCCGGAACACTACGCCGCGATGGGCTCCTTAGAGTTCGCGAAAAAGCTGCTGCAGGACGCCAAAGTGTGCGTTTCGCCGGGCATCGGTTTTGGTGACTACGGCGACACCCACGTACGTTTCGCGTTGATTGAGAACCGAGATCGCATTCGTCAGGCTGTGCGCGGGATTAAAGCCATGTTCCGCGCAGACGGCCTGCTGCCGTCAGAGCAAAAATCGGCGGGATAATTTTCCCGTCGCAGAAATGCAAACAGGAGCCAGATGGCTCCTGTTTTTTTTGCATTTTTATCGACTAGATCATCAGGGCAAACGTGCCGGCAAAAACGATGACCATAAAGGAAATGCCCATAAAGAAATATTTCACGACTCATCTCTCCGCGTATCTTTTTTCTACGCACTTATGAACGGTGGTGGTACTGCGAGCTGGTAACAACCAACGAAAAAAACGGACCTCTTTCGTGGCTGGCATCACCTCAGAATTCTGTGCTGTTGTGCTCCAGATGGCGCTAATGTACGCCTAAAAATTGGGGGATACAAGAGGGGTTTTTTTATTAATTTTTAGTTACTTACAACTGTCGTGATTCGGCGACACTTTAATTTCATACGGTAATAAATTTCATTTTGGCGACGCTTCGTTTGGCTCTGAACAGGGCTATAAACCCTATTGATTTTACGCCTATTTTTCTGGCGTTATTCCGAAAATGCTTTTCTCACTGAATGCCCGGCAGTGGTTGCAGGGGATTGAGAGGGCAAGCGCATTTTTGTTTTTTACTTTTTGTGCTGACTGTGAATACTTCAGCCACACGGAATCAATTTTCAGGAGTTTAAGATGATGAGACATCGCGTTAAGCGGGTAATGCTAATGACAGCGGCCTGTATGTCGCTGTTGCTGGGGAGTACGCCGCTGTATGCGCAGGCGAACGACGTTCAGCAAAAGCTGGCGGCGCTGGAGAAAAGCAGCGGGGGGCGGTTGGGAGTGGCGCTGATTGACACCGCCGATAACGTACAGACGCTCTACCGCGCCGATGAGCGCTTTGCCATGTGCAGCACCAGTAAGGTGATGGCGGCAGCGGCGGTGATCAAGCAAAGTGAAACGCAAAAGAAGGTGTTGAGTCAGAAGGTTGAGATTAAATCTTCAGACCTGATTAACTACAATCCCATTACTGAAAAACACGTCAACGGCACGATGACGCTGGCGGAATTGAGCGCCGCGGCGTTGCAGTACAGCGACAATACGGCCATGAACAAACTGATTGCCCATCTTGGGGGGCCGGATAAAGTGACGGCGTTTGCCCGTGCTATTGGGGATAACACCTTCCGGCTCGATCGTACTGAGCCGACGCTCAACACCGCGATCCCCGGCGACCCGCGCGATACCACCACGCCATTAGCGATGGCGCAGACGCTTCGCAATCTGACGTTGGGCAGTGCCTTAGGTGAAACTCAGCGTGCGCAACTGGTAACGTGGCTGAAAGGCAATACCACCGGCGCTGCCAGCATTCAGGCTGGGCTACCCACATCGTGGGTTGTCGGGGATAAAACCGGCAGCGGTGATTATGGTACGACGAATGACATCGCCGTTATCTGGCCGGAAGGGCGTGCGCCGCTTATTCTGGTCACTTACTTCACCCAGCCAGAGCAGAAGGCAGAAAGTCGTCGTGACGTGCTCGCGGCTGCCGCGAAAATCGTCACCGACGGTTATTAATTCTAAAAAATGTGGAGCCGCTCTGTCGCTCCACTTCCAATTTATGCTCCGGTGTTGACTATTATCTTCGATGTTTTGGCTGCGACCTCTGTATGATAATTAATACTCATCTTTAATGCTGGGTGCTCGTCTTTTCAGGAAGAAAAACTTCCTGTCAAAATGATATATATTCTCGTCATGTCCATGAATTATTGATTTTAAAATAATACCACTAATAATTAATTGTACCGTCGAGTTTTTTTGTAGTAATTATCTGATTTACATTCGCAGAATTCCTGGTCCTTCCTCCGGAAG
>NZ_CBDKZX010000062.1:0-23407 GCF_965301105.1 Kluyvera sp. | reverse complement strand
CCATAATCTGATAAACAGGCACGGAAATTATGGTTCAGATCCCAGAAAACCCTCTTATCCTCGTTGATGGATCCTCTTATCTCTACCGGGCGTATCACGCATTCCCGCCGCTGACAAACCGCGCGGGCGAGCCGACCGGCGCTATGTATGGCGTGCTGAACATGCTGCGCAGCCTGATTCTGCAGTATCAACCTACCCATGCCGCAGTGGTTTTTGATGCGAAGGGGAAAACCTTCCGTGATGAACTGTTTGAAGACTACAAATCGCACCGTCCGCCAATGCCGGACGATCTGCGTGCGCAGATTGAGCCACTGCACGCGATGGTAAAAGCGATGGGGCTGCCGCTGCTGGCCGTTTCCGGCGTGGAAGCGGACGACGTGATTGGCACCCTGGCGCGCGAAGCGGAAAAAACGGGGCGTCCGGTGCTGATCAGTACCGGGGATAAAGATATGGCGCAGCTGGTGACGCCGGGCATTACGCTCATCAACACCATGACCAACACCATTCTTGGTCCGGACGAAGTGGTCACGAAATATGGCGTGCCGCCAGAACTGATTATCGATTTTCTGGCGCTGATGGGCGACTCTTCAGATAACATTCCAGGCGTCCCTGGCGTGGGCGAGAAAACGGCGCAGGCATTGCTGCAGGGTCTTGGCGGCCTGGATGCGCTGTACGGCGAGCCGGAAAAAATCGCCGGGTTAACCTTCCGTGGCGCGAAAACGATGGCAGCCAAGCTGGAGCAGAATAAAGAGCTGGCCTACCTCTCCTACAAACTGGCGACCATTAAAACAGACGTTGAGCTGGAGCTCGGCTGTGAACAGTTGACCGTGGCCGCACCGGCGGCGGACGAACTGCTAACGCTGTTTAAGAAATACGAATTCAAACGTTGGATCACCGACGTTGAGTCCGGTACCTGGATGCAGGCCAAAGGCTCGAAGCCAGCGGCGAAACCAGCGGGCAAAGCGATAGTGGCTGAAGTAGAGGTAGAGGTTGAAGAAACGGCAGCCACCCTCTCGTCAGAAAACTACGTCACCATTCTCGATGAAGCCACTCTGGTTAGCTGGATCGAAAAGCTGAAGAAAGCGCCGCTGTTTGCTTTCGATACGGAAACCGACAGTCTCGATAATATCTCCGCCAACATGGTAGGCCTGTCGTTCGCCATTGAACCGGGCGTGGCCGCTTATGTGCCGGTCGCCCACGACTATCTGGACGCGCCAGATCAGATCGCCCGCGAACGTGTGCTTGAACTGCTTAAGCCGCTGCTGGAAGATGACGCGCTGCTGAAGGTGGGACAAAACCTGAAGTACGACCGCGGAATTCTGGCCAACTACGGCATTGAACTGCGCGGGATTGCCTACGACACCATGCTCGAGTCCTACACGCTGGACAGCGTTGCCGGGCGTCACGATATGGACAGCCTCTCCGACCGCTGGCTGAAGCACAAAACCATTACCTTTGAAGAAATTGCAGGCAAAGGTAAAAACCAGCTCACCTTCAACCAGATTGCGCTGGAAGAAGCCGGGCGCTACGCGGCAGAAGACGCCGACGTGACGCTACAACTGCACCTGAAAATGTGGCCAAAGCTGCAAAAAAATGAAGGTCCGCTGCGCATTTTCAACGAAATTGAAATGCCGCTGGTACCGGTGCTGTCGCGCGTTGAGCGTAATGGCGTGAAGATTGACCCTGCCGTACTGCACGCGCATTCGCAGGAGATCGCCAAGCGTCTGGTCGAGCTGGAGCAGAAAGCTTACGACATTGCCGGGGAAGAGTTTAACCTCTCCTCACCAAAACAACTGCAAACCATCCTGTTTGAAAAGCAAGGCATCAAGCCGCTGAAGAAAACGCCGGGTGGCGCGCCGTCCACTTCTGAAGAAGTACTGGAAGAACTGGCGCTGGACTACCCGCTGCCGAAGGTGATTCTTGAGTATCGCGGTCTGGCAAAACTGAAGTCAACCTACACCGACAAGCTGCCGTTGATGATCAACCCGAAAACCGGCCGCGTGCATACCTCCTATCACCAGGCGGTTACCGCCACCGGTCGCCTGTCATCAACCGACCCGAACCTGCAAAACATCCCGGTACGTAACGACGAAGGCCGCCGTATTCGCCAGGCGTTTATTGCGCCGGAAGATTACGTCATCGTCTCTGCCGACTACTCGCAGATTGAGCTGCGCATCATGGCGCACCTGTCGCGTGACGAAGGCCTGCTGAAGGCGTTTGCCGAAGGGAAGGATATTCACCGCGCCACCGCGGCGGAAGTCTTCGGGCTGCCGCTGGAAAGCGTCACCGGCGAGCAGCGCCGCAGCGCCAAAGCCATCAACTTCGGCCTGATTTACGGCATGAGCGCCTTTGGCCTCGCGCGCCAGCTGAACATTCCGCGTAAAGAAGCGCAGAAGTATATGGATCTCTACTTCGAGCGTTACCCTGGCGTACTGGATTATATGGAACGCACCCGCGCGCAGGCGAAGGAACAGGGCTATGTTGAGACGCTGGATGGCCGCCGTCTGTACCTGCCGGACATCAAAGCCAGCAACGCCGCGCGTCGCGCTGGCGCTGAACGTGCGGCGATTAACGCCCCGATGCAGGGGACCGCGGCTGACATCATCAAACGGGCCATGATTGCCGTTGATGGCTGGTTAGAAACTGAGAAGCCGCGCGTGCGCATGATCATGCAGGTTCACGATGAACTGGTCTTTGAAGTGCACAAAGACGACGTGGATGCCGTGGCGAAGAAAGTACACGAACTGATGGAAAACAGCACTACGCTGGACGTGCCGTTGCTGGTGGAAGTCGGGAGTGGCGAAAATTGGGATCAAGCTCATTAAGTGTTCGATGAACAATGGAGTTTTATGTAAGTAAGCAACATAACTTATCTAATTTTGTGATGAACATTAGAATTCGTTATGTAACAAGTGAAAAAAAACTACAAAAAATGCTTTCTGTCAGCATTAAAAAAGAGTAGAGTTACTCTCGTAGGGTACAGAGGTAAGATGTTCTATCTTTCAGACCTTTTACTTCACGTAATCGGATTTGGCTGAATATTTTAGCCGCCCCAGTCAGTAATGACTGGGGCGTTTTTTATTGGGCGAAAGAAAAGTTTTGCCGCAGTCGATTGGTCGTGAAAAAGGGAGTCTGGTCGGGAAGTACCCGGGACAGGGCGCCAGGCGCCGCTATCCGGGACGTAGAGAGAGGTTACTCTGCAGCAGCCTCAGGATCTTCCTGTGGCGGAATATCGTTAAACCAGCTGTCCAGCTTCTGACGCAGCTTGTCCACGCCCTGCTTTTTCAGGGAAGAAAAGGCTTCAACCTGCACGTCGCCGTTAAAGGCAATCGCCGCTTCACGCACCAGGTTCAGCTGTGCTTTACGCGCACCGCTGGCCAGCTTGTCAGCTTTGGTTAACAGTACCAAAACCGGGATTTCGCTGGCGACGGCCCACTCGATCATCTGCTGGTCGAGGTCCTTCAGCGGATGGCGAATATCCATCAGTACCACTAATCCTTTCAGGCACAGACGTTTTTCCAGGTATTCACCCAGCGCACGCTGCCACTTGATTTTCATCTCTTCCGGCACCTGTGCGTAGCCGTAGCCCGGCAAGTCGACCAGACGTTTGCCGTCAGCCACTTCAAACAGGTTAATCAGCTGCGTACGACCCGGCGTTTTTGATGTACGCGCCAGGCTTTTCTGGTTGGTCAGCGTATTCAGGGCGCTGGATTTCCCCGCGTTGGAGCGGCCGGCAAAAGCCACTTCGATTCCGGTATCGGAAGGTAAGTGGCGGATATCTGGCGCGCTGGTGACAAAGTGCGTCAGTTGATAGTTCCAGTTAGTCAAAACGGTCGTCTCCGTTAAATCAGGCATTGGGGGCGATTATACCCGATCGGCAAAAAAAGGCTGGAATTACTCCAGCATCGTCAACTGTAAGCCGATGCCCTTCCGTTTGTAAGACATTTGCCATATCCGCTATGGGAAATTGAGGAAAGAATATCGGCGAGATTATATGCAAATTATTTAAAATCATAATATTACACACGGGCAATAATCTTATTTATCCAATTTTCGCCATCTCATTGCTTGTTAGTTTAACGCAACAAGGTAAAGTAGCACCCATCGGCAAGGGCGCCAGAAGGATTTAGACTCAGGATGAGGGGTCAGGAACGCCAGGAGGCGAAGACCTACGGAATCTGTCAGGATGACCAACGTCTGGAGACGTTACGCAGGGAAAGGGAACAATAACAGGGACTGTTATAGAGCTAACGGATAGACAGGGCGCGTTGTAAGCAAACATGGAATGTAGAACCCGTTAAGGGTGTGAGTCAGGAAAAAAGGCGACAGATTACTCTGTCGCCTTTTTTCTTTGTTTGCTTTCTGCTAGATTCCGGCTCAATTCTATACTGAATAAAACGGCTTAAAAGATCTGACATCATGAAAAAACCAACCTCTGCACCGCGTAACAAAGCGCCAGGCAAACAGCGTCGTAAAACGCGCGAAGAGCTGAATCAGGAAGCGCGTGACCGTAAACGCGACAAGAAGCACCGTGGCCACGCGCCGGGCAGCCGCGCCAGCGGCAGTGAGGGTGCATCTGGCTCCAACAAACAGAAGCAGCAAAAAGACCCCCGTATTGGTAGTAAAAAACCGATCGCGCTGGGCGTGACTGAGGCGCCGGTCGTCAAGCAGCACAAACCGAAGAGCGAGAAACCTATGCTTTCACCGCAGGCTGAGCTGGACATGCTGGAGACTGATGAGCGCCTGGATGCGCTGCTGGAACGTCTGGAAGAGGGCGAAACCCTGACTGCTGAAGAGCAAGCCTGGGTCGATGCCAAACTGGATCGCATTGATGCACTGATGCAGCAACTCGGCCTCTCTTACGATGATGACGAAGAAGAAGAAGAGGAAGAAGAGGGTAAGGAAGACGTCATGCGTCTGCTGAGAGGCGGAAACTAACGTTTGCACCCGATTGGCCTGCCAGTCCTGCTTATAACCCTTTTGGTTGTATGTTATCTGGGGTGGTTATTCGTTAAACTACGACGGTTGTCGCGGCGTCAAAATTGGCTGCGCAACCGGCTGGCGCTGCGTAATGCGGCCAGGCCGGCAAGCCGTCGTCGTTTTCGACATCATCGCAAGGAGTGAGCATGTCTGTGCAGTTAATCGACTGGGATCTGGCCCTGATCCAGAAATATAACTATTCCGGGCCACGGTATACCTCGTATCCCACGGCGCTGGAATTCTCCGACGCGTTCGGCGAAGCGGAGTTTCTGAGCGCCGTTGCGCGCTATCCTGAGCGGCCCCTGTCGCTGTACATTCATATCCCGTTCTGCCATAAGCTCTGCTATTTCTGCGGTTGCAATAAGATCGTTACCCGCCAGCAGCACAAAGCTGACCAATATCTTGACGTGCTGGAGCAGGAAATCCGCCAGCGCGCGCCGCTGTTTACCGGCCGCCATGTTAGCCAACTGCACTGGGGCGGCGGTACGCCAACCTATCTGAATAAGGCGCAAATTAGCCGTCTGATGACGCTGCTGCGCGAGAATTTTCACTTCGATGCGGACGCGGAGATCTCCATTGAAGTTGACCCGCGTGAAATTGAGCTGGATGTTATCGACCATCTGCGCGCCGAAGGCTTCAACCGCCTGAGCATGGGCGTGCAGGACTTCAATAAAGAGGTACAGCGCCTGGTTAACCGTGAGCAGGATGAAGAATTTATCTTCGCGCTGCTCAACCACGCCCGTGAGATTGGTTTTACGTCGACCAATATTGATCTGATCTACGGTCTGCCGAAGCAAACGCCGGAGAGCTTTGCTTTTACCCTCCAGCGCGTGGCAGAGCTGAATCCGGATCGCCTGAGCGTATTTAACTACGCGCACCTGCCGACGCTCTTCGCCGCTCAGCGCAAAATCAAAGATGCCGACCTGCCTTCGGCGCAGCAGAAGCTGGATATCTTGCAGGAGACCATTAACTCGCTGACGCAAGCGGGCTATCAGTTTATCGGCATGGACCACTTTGCGCGTCCGGATAACGAACTGGCCGTGGCTCAACGTGAAGGTGTGCTGCACCGCAATTTCCAGGGCTATACCACCCAGGGCGACACCGATCTGCTGGGCATGGGCGTTTCCGCCATCAGCATGATTGGCGATTGCTACGCCCAGAACCAAAAAGAGCTGAAGCTGTACTATCAGCAGGTGGCCGAGCAGGGCAACGCGCTGTGGCGCGGTATTGCGTTAACTCGCGATGATTGCATTCGTCGTGACGTGATTAAGGCGCTGATCTGCAACTTCAGCCTCGATTTCCCGGCAGTGGAAAAACAGTGGGATCTGAACTTCAGCGACTACTTTGCCGAGGACCTCGCGCTGCTGGCTCCGCTGGCAAAAGATGGGCTGGTGGATGTGGATGAGAAGGGCATTCAGGTGACCGCCAAAGGCCGTTTGTTGATTCGCAACATCTGTATGTGCTTCGACGCCTATCTGCGTCAGAAAGCGCGTATGCAGCAGTTCTCACGGGTTATTTAAAGACGACACGATGGCGCTACGCTTACCGGGCCTACAAATCGACGGTAGGCCGGATAAGCGCAAGCGCCATCCGGCTTAGCTGAACAGCCCGACCAGCGCCGCACACAGCACTGCGGCCATCGCTGTTTGCGGCGAGTGGCTGGCAGCACCGCTCGACGCCAGATTAATTAATGATTCAAGCATGTTTCTTCCCCCAGGTAGTCGCGGGCAGAATGATACTTAACTCATCGGAACAGTAAAGTATAAAATTGCAGCAACTTGCGCGAATCGAGCAATTTTTACACTTTACTCCGACCTTACTCCATTCCGAGTTCTTTCAGTTTGCGTGTCAGGGTATTACGACCCCAACCCAGCAGGCGCGCAGCTTCCTGTTTATGCCCTTGCGTATGGCGTAGGGCGGTCGTCAGCAGCGTACGCTCCATCTCCGGCTGGGCTTCGGAAAGCAGATTTTGATGACCGGAACGCAGCGCGCGATCGGCCCACTGCGCCAGCAGCGTCGCCCAGCTATCCGGTAGCGACGCCGCCGCGGTGCTGTCCGGCTGGCTGGCTTCAAACAGTTCGCCCGGCAGATCCTGAATCAGCACCTCTTGCCCGGCGGCCATCACCGTCAGCCAGCGGCAGGTGTTCTCCAGCTGACGCACGTTACCCGGCCAGGCCAGACGCGTTAAAGCGGCTTCGGTTTCCGGGTGCAGCAGCTTGGCTTCAACGCCCAGCTCGCGGGCCGCGACCTGCAGGAAATGATGCGCCAGACGCGGAATATCTTCCCGACGCTCACGTAATGGCGGGAGGTGGACGCGAATCACGTTCAGGCGGTGGAACAGATCCTCACGGAACTTACCTTCCTGTACGCGCTGTTCCAGATTCTGGTGGGTAGCCGCGATGATACGTACGTCGACCTTCACCGGCGCATAGCCGCCGACGCGGTAGAACTGGCCGTCGGCCAGCACACGCAGCAGACGAGTCTGGACATCCATCGGCATATCGCCAATTTCATCGAGGAACAGCGTGCCGCCGTCGGCCTGCTCAAAACGCCCCTGACGGACGGTATTGGCGCCGGTAAAGGCCCCTTTCTCGTGACCAAACAGTTCGGACTCAATCAGGTCTTTGGGGATTGCCGCCATATTCAGCGCGATAAACGGCGCTTTGACGCGCGGGCTGTGGCGGTGCAGGGCGTGAGCGACCAGCTCTTTACCGGTACCGGACTCGCCGTTAATCAGCACGCTGATGGAAGAGCGGGAGAGACGGCCGATAATACGGAACACGTCCTGCATGGCCGGCGCTTCGCCGATGATATCGGTGGTCGGCCCATCAACCTGCACATTGCGCGGCTGCTGCTGTTCCTGGTAGTGGCTGATAGCGCGTTCAACCAGCGCCACTGCTTCGTCAATATCAAACGGTTTTGGCAGGTAATCGAACGCCCCTTGTTGATAGGCGCTGACAGCGGCGTCCAGATCGGAATGTGCCGTCATTATGATGACCGGAAGCATTGGATGGCGTTGCTTGATTTGTGTTAACAGCGCCAGACCATCCATCCCGGGCATACGAATATCGGACATCAACACGTCAGGGGTTTTGGTAGCCAGCGCATCCAGCACCTCTTTCCCACCCTCAAACGTTGTGCAAGTTAGCCCTGCGCCGGTGAGTGCGCGTTCAAGCACCCAACGGATGGAGCTATCGTCATCAACGACCCAGACTATCCCTCGTTGCATAAACACACCTTATTTTTTAATTGGCAGGAAAACCGAAAACTCGGTATGGCCTGGCCAACTGGTAAATTCAATTTTGCCGGAGTGCTGATCGATCAGGCTGCGCGCGATCGACAGACCCAGCCCGGTGCCACCTTCGCGGCCGCTGACCATCGGATAAAACAGCGTATCCTGCAAATGTGATGGAATGCCGGGGCCGTTATCTTCGACATCAATTCTGGCGGCCAGGCGGTAGCGAACGCCGTGTAGCGTTAACTGAAACGCGGTGCGGGTACGCAGGACGATTTCGCCCCCTTCAGACCCCAGAGCCTGAAGCGCATTACGCACGATATTAAGAAGAACTTGCTCAATCTGGTCGGGATCATGCGGTAATTCTGGCAAACTTGGGTCGTAGTCGCGAACCAGCGTGACGTTTTCCGGCAGCTCCATCGAAACCAGTTTCACCACGCGCTCGGCCACCTTATGGATGCTCTCGGTGACATGCGTACCGGGATGCTGCGGGCCAAGCAGGCGATCGACCAGATTACGCAGACGGTCGGCCTGTTCAATAATGACATTGGTATATTCGGTTAGCGCGGGGTCGGGCAGCGCTTTACTCAGCAGCTGTGCCGCACCGCGTAGGCCACCCAGCGGGTTTTTAATCTCATGGGCAAGGCCACGCACCAGATCGCGCGCGGCAATCTGTTGAGCGTGCTGAAGCTGCTCCTGGCTGAGGCGACGCTGATTATCCATTGGCGCCATCTCCAGCAGGATAAAGCCGTCAGGCAGCCGCTGTGCGGTGAGCGAAAGAATATGCGAGCGACCGTCGATAACCAGCGTCACTTCGTTATCGGTGAACCCCTGGCCGGTTTGCAGGCTTTCCTGCATTAAGCCGACGTTGAGCGAGAAATAGCTCAGAAGCTCGGGAAGCGGCGTGCCGAAAAGTTTACGCGCGCTCTGCGCCAACAGCTGCTGTGCCGCAGGGTTTGCGTAGTGAACGGCCAGATCGTCATCGACCAGTAAAATGCTGTTGATTAACGAGTTAAGGATCTGCCCAGCATCGGGCAGCGCGCCTGTTGCCATTTAGCAGTCTCCTGAAAAGGCTTGCACTGTTTTAGTGCAGTATAGCTTTTTACGGATAAAAAGCGCGGGAAATCAGGTTGTTGGTGGAGAAAAAAGCCCATCCTGAGATGGGCTGAAAGTTTCCACGGCAACTCAATTCCCGATTATCGCGCCAGCACCCATCGGCAATGACGCGACATCATCGGGAAAGTACAACTCAAAACGTATTAGACGCTGTAGTACAGCTCGAACTCTACCGGGTGCGGAGTCATGCGAACGCGGTCGTTCTCTTCGGTGCGCAGCGCGATGTAAGCATCGATAGCTTCATCAGTGAATACGCCACCTGCAGTCAGGAACTCGCGGTCTGCATCCAGTGCGTTCAGTGCTTCTTCCAGAGAGCCAGCAACCTGTGGGATCTCTTTCGCTTCTTCCGGCGGCAGGTCGTACAGGTTTTTGTCCATGGCTTCGCCCGGATGGATCTTGTTCTTGATACCGTCAAGGCCAGCCATCAGCAGCGCGGCGAAGCACAGGTACGGGTTAGCTGCCGGGTCCGGGAAGCGTACTTCGATACGACGTGCTTTCGGAGAAGCAACAACCGGAATACGGATAGATGCAGAACGGTTACGGGCAGAGTAAGCCAGCATAACCGGCGCTTCGTAACCCGGGACCAGACGCTTGTAGGAGTTGGTGGTCGGGTTAGCCAGGGCGTTGATCGCTTTAGCGTGTTTGATAACGCCGCCGATGTAGTACAGCGCCTGCTCAGACAGACCCGCATATTTGTCACCGGAGAACAGGTTTACGCCGTTCTTGGACAGGGACATGTGGCAGTGCATGCCGGAACCGTTATCGCCAAACATCGGTTTTGGCATAAAGGTCGCGGTTTTACCGAAGCGGTGAGCGACGTTGTGAACCACATATTTGTAGATCTGAATTTCGTCCGCTTTTTTGGTCATGGTGTTAAAGCGGGTCGCGATTTCGTTCTGGCCAGCGGTTGCCACTTCGTGGTGGTGCGCTTCAACTACCAGACCCATTTCTTCCATGATCAGACACATGGTAGAACGGATGTCCTGAGAAGAATCTACCGGAGGAACCGGGAAGTAACCGCCTTTCACGCCAGGACGGTGACCTTTGTTACCACCTTCGTATTTGGTGGAGGAGTTCCATGCGCCTTCGATGTCATCGATAGCGACGTGGGAACCGGAGATGGACGCGCCGAAACGGATGTCGTCAAACAGGAAGAATTCTGGCTCTGGCCCGAACAGAACGGTGTCTGCGATGCCGGTAGAACGCAGGTACTCTTCAGCGCGTTTAGCGATGGAGCGCGGGTCACGGTCGTAGCCCTGCAGGGTGCCAGGTTCCAGGATGTCACAACGAATAATCAGGGTAGACTCTTCAAAGAACGGGTCGATGAGAGCGGTAGATGCGTCCGGCATCAGAACCATGTCAGATTCGTTAATGCCTTTCCAGCCGCCGATAGAGGAGCCGTCAAACATTTTGCCTTCTTCGAAGAATTCGGCATTCACCTGATGGGCAGGAATCGTGACGTGCTGTTCTTTACCTTTAGTATCGGTGAAGCGCAGATCGACAAACTTCACTTCATGTTCATTCAGCATCGTCAAAACGTGTTCAGCGGACATACTTTACATCTCCCGGATTTGTCATTGTCGTCGTCGTGGTAACGAGGTCTTCTATCACTGCTTAAAAATGGCGTTGTTGCCGTGAAAAATATAAAGCGAAATCTGTGCCAACTTTTAAATCACCCCCAAAAGGCGCTATCATGCGCACCATAGTGCAAAAGGGCTGCACCATGATAGCCGTTTTGCACCATTATAGTGCTTACACGCGAGCGTTGAGCACCATATTGGTGCAAATTGTGATTAGGTGCCCTTTTTATGCTCCGTGAAAGCGATCACAAAGAAACTCTGCGATACTTGTTTGCGGAGGATCTCTGTGATCCTGTTTTGTAGTGCGATTAATCCGTGTACAATAACGCGCTATTTCTAATGCCCGAGGCAAAGTTGTGATCGAAAATTTGCGTAACATCGCCATCATTGCTCACGTTGACCATGGTAAAACTACCCTGGTTGATAAGCTGCTGCAGCAATCCGGTACGTTCGACGAGCGTGCTGAAACTCAAGAGCGTGTGATGGACTCCAACGATTTGGAGAAAGAGCGTGGGATTACCATCCTCGCAAAAAACACCGCTATCAAATGGAATGACTACCGTATCAACATCGTTGATACCCCGGGGCACGCCGACTTCGGTGGTGAAGTTGAACGTGTAATGTCCATGGTCGACTCTGTGCTGCTGGTGGTTGATGCAATGGACGGTCCGATGCCGCAGACGCGCTTCGTGACCAAAAAAGCCTTTGCCCACGGCCTGAAGCCAATTGTTGTTATCAACAAAGTTGACCGTCCTGGCGCGCGTCCTGACTGGGTTGTTGATCAGGTATTTGACCTGTTCGTTAACCTCGACGCGACCGACGAGCAGCTGGACTTCCCGATCGTTTACGCTTCTGCGCTGAACGGTATCGCGGGTCTGGATCACGAAGACATGGCTGAAGACATGACCCCGCTGTATCAGGCGATTGTTGACCATGTACCGGCGCCGGACGTAGACCTTGATGGTCCGCTGCAGATGCAGATCTCCCAGCTGGACTACAACAACTACGTTGGCGTTATCGGTATCGGCCGCATCAAACGCGGTAAAGTGAAACCGAACCAGCAGATCACTATCATCGATAGCGAAGGCAAAACCCGTAACGGTAAAGTCGGTAAAGTGCTGACTCACCTGGGTCTGGAACGTATCGACAGCACCCTCGCGGAAGCGGGCGACATCATCGCCATCACCGGTCTGGGCGAGCTGAACATCTCCGACACCATCTGCGATCCGCAGAACGTCGAAGCGCTGCCGGCACTGTCCGTCGATGAACCGACTGTTTCTATGTTCTTCTGCGTTAACACCTCTCCGTTCTGTGGCAAAGAAGGTAAATTCGTTACCTCTCGTCAGATCCTTGACCGCCTGAACAAAGAGCTGGTGCACAACGTAGCGCTGCGCGTTGAAGAAACCGCTGACGCCGATGCGTTCCGCGTTTCTGGCCGTGGTGAACTGCACCTGTCCGTTCTGATTGAAAACATGCGTCGTGAAGGTTTCGAACTGGCGGTATCCCGTCCGAAAGTTATCTTCCGCGAAATCGATGGCCGCAAACAAGAGCCATACGAGAACGTAACGCTGGACGTCGAAGAGCAGCACCAGGGTTCTGTCATGCAGGCACTGGGCGAGCGTAAAGGCGACCTGAAAAACATGAATCCAGACGGTAAAGGCCGCGTACGTCTCGACTACGTGATCCCAAGCCGTGGTCTGATCGGCTTCCGTTCAGAATTCATGACCATGACTTCCGGTACCGGTCTGCTGTACTCCACCTTCAGCCACTACGACGACGTTCGTGCGGGTGATGTGGGTCAGCGTCAGAACGGCGTACTGATCTCCAACGGTCAGGGTAAAGCAGTTGCGTTCGCACTGTTCAGCCTGCAGGACCGCGGTAAGCTGTTCCTGGGCCACGGCGCAGAAGTTTACGAAGGCCAGATCATAGGTATTCACAGCCGTTCTAACGACCTGACCGTCAACTGCCTGACCGGTAAGAAACTGACCAACATGCGTGCATCCGGTACGGATGAAGCGGTTGTTCTGGTTCCGCCTATCCGCATGACTCTGGAGCAAGCTCTGGAATTCATCGATGATGACGAACTGGTCGAAGTGACTCCGCAGTCTATTCGTATCCGTAAACGTCACCTGACGGAAAACGACCGTCGTCGCGCAATGCGCGGTGCGAAAGAAGAGTAATCTTCTTTTTTCCGTGACCAAAACCCTGCCTTATGGCGGGGTTTTTCTTTTTCTGATAGCGCGCTTTTGTTCATGGTCAAACCCCGCCTTTCCCGCTACAGTAAAAATTCCACGGCGTGAACGGAGGCAAAAATGCTCTATATCTTTGATTTAGGTAATGTGATTGTCGACATTGATTTCAACCGTGTTCTGGGAACGTGGAGCGACCTTGCCCGTGTGCCGCTGGCGCAGTTGAAGCAGCGCTTTACTATGGGGGAGGCATTTCACCAGCACGAACGCGGTGAAATATCGGATGAAGCATTTGCGAAAGCGATGTGTCACGACCTGGAACTTCCGCTGAGTTACGAGCAGTTTGCCCACGGCTGGCAGGCGGTGTTTGTCGCACTGCGTCCCGAAGTTATCGATATCATGAAGACGCTACGCGAGCAGGGACACCGGGTGGTAGTACTCTCGAATACCAATGCGCTGCACACGACTTTCTGGCCGGATGAATATCCGCAAATTTATGCTGCCGCTGACCATGTTTACCTCTCGCAGGAGATGGGCATGCGTAAACCAGAGGCCCGTATTTACCAGCGCGTACTTGAACTGGAAGGTTTTTCCGCCGCCGATGCGGTCTTTTTTGACGATAACGCCGATAATATAGAGGGTGCTAGCCGGTTGGGGATAACCAGCGTGCTGGTGACAGGGCGTGAAACCCTACCCGATTATTTTACGAAGACGTTATGCTAAAAACCGGTCATCAAAAATATACCCGGCCGCTGGTGGCGTGGTTCAAAATACTCTGGCGGCGCATTGATGAAGACAATATGACGACGCTGGCGGGCAACCTGGCCTACGTGTCGCTGCTTTCACTTGTGCCGCTGGTGGCGGTCATTTTCGCTCTGTTTGCGGCCTTCCCTATGTTCTCGGAAGTGAGTTTGCAAATTCGCCACTTCGTTTTTGCCAACTTCCTGCCCGCGACCGGCGACGTTATTCAGCGCTATATCGAGCAGTTCGTCGCCAACTCCAACAAAATGACCGCGTTTGGCGCCTGTGGCCTGATCATTACCGCGCTGCTGTTGATGTACTCCATCGACAGCGCCCTGAACACGATCTGGCGCAGCAAGCGTGTGCGCCCGCATCTTTACTCGTTTGCGGTCTACTGGATGATTCTCACCCTCGGCCCGCTGCTGGCGGGGGTGAGCCTGGCAATTAGCTCATATCTGCTTTCGCTGCGCTGGGCCAGCGAGCTTCACGGCGTGATTGATAACCTGCTGCGGTTGTTCCCGCTGCTGCTCTCCTGGCTTTCCTTCTGGCTGCTCTACAGCATCGTTCCGACAACTCAGGTGCCGAATCGCGATGCGATTGTCGGGGCGCTGGTCGCCGCGCTGCTGCACGAACTTGGTAAGAAAGCCTTCTCGCTCTATATCACCGCATTTCCCTCTTACCAGCTGATTTACGGCGTGCTGGCGGTGATCCCCATTTTGTTTGTCTGGGTCTACTGGACGTGGTGTATCGTCTTGCTTGGCGCAGAAATAACTGTCACTCTCGGTGAATACCGAAAACTGAAATCAGAACAACAAGAAGCAGAAGAACCATGATTGCATTAATTCAGCGCGTCACCCGCGCCAGCGTAAGCGTGGCGGACGAGGTGACGGGGGAGATTGGCCCAGGACTCCTGGTGCTACTGGGCGTAGAGAAAGACGACGACGAACAAAAAGCGAATCGCCTGTGCGAGCGCGTGCTCGGCTACCGTATTTTTAGCGATGCCGACGGCAAAATGAACCTGAACGTGCAGCAGGCCGGCGGCAGCGTGCTGGTGGTGTCACAGTTTACGCTGGCGGCTGATACCGAGCGCGGGATGCGTCCTGGTTTTTCCAAAGGTGCGGCCCCGGATCGTGCAGAAGAACTCTATGAGTACTTTGTGCAGCGCTGCCGCCAGCAGGAGATCAACACGCAAACGGGACGATTCGCTGCAGATATGCAGGTGTCACTGGTCAATGATGGCCCCGTGACATTCTGGTTACAGGTATGAACCCACTTCCCGGTAGAACGCGGGGAGCAAAAGAGAGCGCGATTATGTACCATCTCCGAGTACCGCAAACGGCAGAAGAGTTAGAGGAATACTACCAGTTTCGTTGGGAAATGCTGCGTAAGCCGTTGCATCAGCCAAAAGGGTCCGAGCGAGACGCCTGGGACGCGATGGCGCACCATCAGATGGTGGTGGATGAACAGGGAAAGCTGGTCGCTGTCGGGCGACTGTACATCAACGCCGATAACGAAGCGTCGATTCGTTTTATGGCTGTCCATCCAGAAGTGCAGGACAAAGGACTGGGCACGCTGATCGCCATGACGCTGGAATCTGTCGCCCGACAGGAAGGCGTGAAGCGTGTAACCTGTAGCGCGCGTGAAGATGCCGTGCCGTTTTTCGCCAAGCTGGGCTTTGTGAACCAGGGGGAGATCACCACCCCGCAAACCACGCCGGTGCGCCACTTTCTGATGATTAAACCGGTGGCGTCGTTGGACGATATTCTGCATCGTGGTGACTGGTGCGCGCAGTTGCAGCAGGCCTGGTACGATCATATCCCGCTCAGCGAAAAGATGGGCGTGCGCATTCAGCAGTACACCGGGCAGAAATTTATCACCACCATGCCGGAAACCGGTAACCAGAATCCACACCACACGCTGTTCGCGGGTAGCTTGTTCTCGCTGGCGACACTGACCGGCTGGGGCCTTATCTGGCTGATGCTGCGTGAGCGCCATCTGGGCGGCACAATTATCTTAGCCGATGCTCATATCCGCTATAGCCGGCCGATTGCCGGCAGACCAACGGCGATCGCCGACCTGGGCTCACTGAGCGGCGACCTGGACCGACTGGCCCGTGGCCGCAAAGCGCGTGTTCAGCTACAGGTTGAGCTGTTCGGTGATGAGAAAGCGGGCGTGGTATTTGAAGGCACTTATATCGTGCTTCCCGCTAAGCCTTTTGGCGCCTTCGAAGAAGGCGGCAACGAAGAGGAGTAGCTTAGAGCCCACGCTCCTGATGCTATTTATTCACGAGTGGCCGCGCGCCAGGCCACGTCGCGTATTGCGTCCCGCGCCGTCTTGCTCACGCCGCCCAATTGGAAAAATCCGTGGATAACGCCGAGATAGCGCTGGCAAGTACACGCCACGCCCTGGTCGTTCAGGCGGTGATATAGCGCTTCGCCTTCATCACGCAGTGGATCGAACTCTGCGGTGAGAATATGCACCGGCGGTAAACCGGCAAAATCTTCACGCCATATCGGACTGGCTTCCGGGTGGCGGAGGTCGGTATCCTGGAGATACATTTCAAAACCCGATAGCAGCGTATCGCGGGTGATGATGTAGTCTTGCCCGTTGCTGGCATAGCTGGGGAAACTGGCGGTAGCGTCAAGCATCGGGTAGATCAGCAGCAGCTTCGCCGGAGACCATTGGGCGGTTGATTTCAGGCGTAGCGCGCTGACCAATGCCAGGTGCCCGCCTGCGCTGTCACCAGCAAGCGTGATACGTTCACGATCGATGCCTAACTGCTCCGCGTATTGATGGACGATATTGGCCCCACGTTCAGCGTCGTCATGAGCCGCAGGGAAGGTGTGCTCTGGCGCAAGACGATACTGAATGGCAATCACTCTACAGCCGCTTTTCCAGGCCAGTTGCCGTAGCTGGAGGTCATGAGTCAGAAAGCCGCCGCTAACAAAACAGCCGCCGTGATAGTAGAGGATACAGGGTAGCGAACCGGATGCGTTTAGCGGCGAAACGACGCGAAATGTCATCCCTTCCAGCACGATATCTTCCGATTTTACTCGAATCTCTTTCTCGCCCGCCAGCGACGTGCTGGCAATATAGCCCACTCTCCGATCATCAATATTCTGCTCTCGTGAAGAGGGGCGGCCCGCAGCGATAAACCCGGCAACCAGTTCCGCAATTCCTTTTTCCAGTGGCATATAAGGCTCCTAAGGCTGTATGTATGTACAGTTTATAACCTGGTTTAATGAGAAGAGAAACGGGTAAATAAAGTTGCAGCATTATTCTGGATAGCCGCTCGCAAAAACGATTATTTCTACAAAATGAGAGTGCCACGTTTAGCGAACTGCGTGTATTTTGTTCGCTTATTGAGCATGGATGATATACTAGAGGTATATATGAGTATGATGGCGGAAAGGGATATGGGCAGAATACTTCTCGATCTATCAGATGAGGTGATCAGGCGTCTCGATGAGCTCAAGCAGCAGCGGAATATGCCACGTGCGGAGCTGCTACGTGAAGCGGTAGAAATGTATCTGGAGAAACAAAATCAGGCTGAACAGGCTATCGCCGGCGCGCTTGGCATTTGGCAAGAGTGTGAAGACGATGGCGTTGAATTCGAAAGAAAACTCCGCGAGGAGTGGACGCGATGAATGGTCCAGTCATCTTTGATACTAATATTTTAATCGATCTGTTTAGTGGCCGGGTTGAAGCTAAAAATACGTTGGATTTGTATCCGCCGCAGCATGCTATTAGCTTGATTACCTGGATGGAGGTGATGGTGGGCGCAAAGCGATTTCATCAGGAGCGGCGCACAAGAATGGCCCTGAATGCTTTTGAGGTCATAGAGATATCGCCCGAGATTGCCGAAAAGAGTGTCAACCTGAGGCAGGAATATGGCATGAAGCTGCCGGATGCCATCATTCTGGCCACTGCGCATATACACCGAAGAGAATTGGTCACGCGTAATACAAAGGATTTTGCCGGGCTACCTGGCGTGATAGTGCCTTACGCATTGTAAACCGGGCAGGGATGACCGCCCGGTTTTACCAGAGAACTTACTCCCCTTCCCCCGGGAACAGGAACGGGTTGATAGAGCTACGGGCGAACCCTTCCTGCTCCATCCGCGCGTCCAACACCAGTGAGGCGAGGTCGTCAGCCACGGCTTCCACTTTCGGGTCCTTTTCCTGATACAGAATCTTCAGGTAGGTGCCGCAGTCGCCACAGCTTTCGGCTTTAATCGCAGCCTGCTCATTATCCAGAGACCAGTAGTGCAGGTCGCGACTTTGTTCGCAGTTACTGCACTTCACGCGCACGACATGCCACTCGGTTTCACACAGGTTGCAGTGCAGATAGCGCAGCCCCTGAGTGGTGCCAATTTGCACCATGCTGGAAACCGGCATTGAGCCACACACCGGGCAGTACTGACGCTGTTCGCCGTATTCTGCATGGGCTTTACCTGGAATCAGGCTCGCCATCTGCGCCCAGTAGAGTGACAAGGCGGCCCAGATGAACGGCGCTTTATCGCTGCTGACGGATGAGAAATCCGATTCAAACAGCGCGCTGGCCATTTGCTCCAGCTCCTGTTCGGAGGCTTTCTCCAGATTCTCGATAACCGCCAGCGCTGGGCCACTCATTTCCGGCTTCAGTTCAGCAATCATGGAGTGCAGCAGCGTGTGCCAGTGTTTATCGCGCGGCAGAACGTGGATATCCAGCGGCGGCTTGCCCTGGTCGTTTGCCTCTTTAAGACGCGCGCTCAGATCCATCCGCAGCGGATGGTCGTACAGAACCACTTCCTGTGCGTGAGCAATCAGTGCCGCAAAGCGCAGGTAGTCGCCCAGCGGGTTGTTCTCTGCCAGCTCGCGCAGACGCTCGGCGCGACGATTGTAGAGGTTCTTGAGTCTGGGGAACAACAACGGCGGAATGACTTCCGCCGTACGTTTCTCGCTCGAACCCAGCTCATCTTGCGGGATTATGCGAATACTCATTCAGATGACTTTTCCTGTTTCTGGCGGACTTCACGGTACCAGCGCGGGTGATGTTTCTTCGCCCACGATTTGGTAACCCATCCTTCCACCATCGCGGTAATGGTGCCTTTCACCCAAAGGGCGGCGTAGATATGCACCATGATAACCACAATTAACGCCACTGCGGCAAATGAATGCAGCATTAACGCGAATCGGATCACCGGGATTGAGAAAGCAGGCGCAAAATACGGACGCCAGATAATCACGCCGCTCACCAGCAGCAGAACCAGGAAAATAATCGCCGCCCAGAAAACGCATTTCTGACCGAAGTTATAACGCCCGGTGTCACCTACTTCCTCGTTGACGACGATCTTACGAATATTCTTCGCCCAAAAGATATCATCCCGATTGATTAGATTATGGTGCCAGTAACGGAAAAACATGATGATAAACGACGCAAACATGATAACGCCGACAAACGGGTGCAGAATGCGCGCCAGCTGCGGAGTGCCCATGATTTGCATCAACCAGTTGAAGGACGGGAAGAAAAAGCCCAGCCCGCTCACCGCCGCCAGAATGAAGCAGAAGGCGGTGACCCAGTGGTTGATGCGTTCCGGCGCCGTGTAGCGCACGATGGTGTCACGTCTTTTCATTTGCGCACCTCGTCTTTCTCTTCATCAAGATTATCCTCTTCCTCTTCCGCACGGTTCGGACCGACCCCGACGTAGTGGAAGACGCTCGCAGCGAACGTGGCGGCAAAGCCGATAGCGGCTAACGGTTTCCAGACGCCTTTCCAGAACTTCACGGTAGCGCTGATTTCCGGGTTTTCCGGCAGGCCGTGGTACAGATTCGGCTTGTCGGCATGGTGCAGCACGTACATCACGTGCGTACCGCCAACGCCGGCCGGATCGTACAGCCCAGCATTATCATAACCACGGGTTTTCAGCTCGGCCACGCGCTCGCCCGCCAGCGTTTTCATATCCTCTTTAGAACCAAAGTGGATAGCGCCGGTTGGGCAGGTTTTCACGCACGCCGGTTCCTGCCCGACGTTAACGCGGTCGACGCACAGCGTACATTTGTAGACGCGGTTGTCTTCCGGGTTAAGACGCGGGACGTTGAACGGGCAGCCCGCGATGCAGTAGCCGCAGCCAATGCACTGCTCGGACTGGAAGTCGACGATACCGTTGGCATACTGAATGATAGCCCCTTCCGCCGGGCACGCCTTCAGGCAGCCTGGGTCGGCGCAGTGCATGCAGCCATCCTTACGGATCAGCCATTCCAGTTTGTCGTTCTGCTCCACTTCCGAGAAGCGCATGACCGTCCAGGATTTAGCGGTCAGATCGGCGGGGTTATCGTACACTCCGACGTTGCTGCCGATTTCATCACGGATGTCGTTCCACTCCGAGCACGCCACCTGACAAGCCTTACAGCCGATGCAGGTGGTGACGTCGATAAGCTTTGCCACCTCTTCCTGGTGATCCCGCGCGCGGGGCGCGGGAGTGAAACCGTTAGTGGCGGAACGACGAATAATATCTTGCGATTGATAAGCCATAGGTCGTCTCCGTTACACCTTTTCCACGTTCACGAGGAAGGACTTAAATTCCGGCGTCTGCGTGTTCGCATCGCCGACGAATGGCGTCAACGTATTGGCAATAAAGCCTTTTTTCGCTACGCCTTCGTAGCCCCAGTGGATTGGAATACCGATAGTATCGATATCCTTACCGTCCACTTTCAGCGTGCGGATACGCTTGGTCACCACCGCCTTAGCTTTAATATAGCCACGGTTGGAGGAGACTTTGACGGTATCGCCGTGGGCGATGCCGAGCTTATCTGCCAGCTTTTCACCGATCTCTACAAACTGTTCCGGCTGCGCAATGGCGTTAAGCAGCGCATGCTTAGTCCAGTAGTGGAAGTGTTCGGTCAGACGATAGGTGGTACCGACGTACGGGAATTTATCCGCTTTCCCCAACGCTTCCTTGTCGCCTTTAAAGATACGGGCGGCAGGGTTGGAAATGACGTTCGGGTGCAGCGGGTTAGTCCCCAGCGGCGTTTCAAACGGCTCATAGTGTTCCGGGAACGGACCTTCTGCCATCTTGTCGAGGGCAAACAGGCGACCCATCCCTTCCGGCTGCATGATGAACGGCCCGACGTTACTGCCCGGCGCCGCAGCGCTGTAGTCCGGAATATCCACGCCGCCCCACTTCGCGCCGTCCCATTTCAGGAGCTGGCGTTTTGGATCCCACGGGTTGCCCTGCGGGTCAGCGGAAGCGCGGTTATACAGAATACGGCGGTTGAGCGGCCACGCCCAGGCCCAGCCCAGCGTGTTGCCAAGGCCGGATGGGTCGGCGTTATCGCGGCGCGCCATCTGGTTGCCTTCAGGCGTCCAGCTACCGGCGAAGATCCAGCAGCCGCTGGCGGTTGTCCCGTCGTCACGCAGTTGGGCAAACGAGCTGAGCTGTTGGCCTTTCTTCACGATAACCGCACCGGTCGCCGGGTCGATAATATCGGCCAGCGCCTTACCGTTGCTCTCCATCGCCACTTCCTCGGAAGCCGGTTCATTTGGCGTTGAGTAGTTCCAGGTCATGTTCAGCACGGGTTCTGGCGCCGGGCCGCCTTCTTCGGCGTACATCTTACGCAGACGCATGAAGATACCGGCGAGGATTTCACCGTCGGTGACCGCATCCCCCGGGGCATCCGCACCTTTCCAGTGCCACTGCAGCCAGCGTCCGGAGTTAACGATAGAACCGTTCTCCTCGGCAAAGCAGGTGGACGGCAGGCGGAACACTTCGGTCTGGATTTTCGACGGATCAACATCGTTCGACTCGCCATGGTTCTGCCAGAAGGTCGAGGTTTCGGTGTTGAGCGGATCGATAGTCACCAGGTACTTCAGTTTCGACAACGAGGCGACAATCTTGTTTTTGTTCGGGAATGAGGCAACCGGGTTGAAGCCCTGGCAGATATAGCCATTGACCAGGCCCTGATTCATCATCTCGAAGTATTGAAGAACGTCGTAGCCTTTGTCCCATTTCGGCAGCCAGTCAAAGCCCCAGCTGTTTTCCGCCGTGGCCTTATCCCCATAGAAAGACTTCATCATTGAGACGAAGAATTTCGGGTAGTTACCCCAATAGTTAACCTGGCCATCCAGCAGCGGTTTTGGCGTGTTGGCGGTCAGATAGGTTTGCAGGTCAGCCTGTTTTTCACTTGGCAGCGTCATATAGCCCGGCAGGCTCTGTGACAGCAAGCCTAAGTCGGTCAGCCCCTGAATGTTCGAGTGTCCGCGCAGGGCGTTTACGCCGCCGCCAGCCATCCCCATATTGCCCAGCAGCAGCTGAATCATCGCCATGGTACGGATGTTTTGCGCGCCGATGGAGTGCTGCGTCCAACCCAGTGCATAAAGGAACGAGGCGGTTTTGTCGTGGGCGCTGGTTTCGGCGATGTATTCGCAGACTTTCAGGAAGTCAGCTTTTGGCGTACCGCAGATCTTCTCAACCATTTCCGGCGTGTAGCGGGAAATATGCTGTTTCAGCAGATTCCAGACGCAACGCGGATGGGTGAGGGTGGTATCCCGTTTCGCGTGACCGTTTTCATCCAGCTCGTAGTTCCAGGATGTCTTATCGTACTTGCGTGCTTCCGGGTCGTAACCGCTAAACAGACCGTCGTCGAAGCTAAAGTCTTCGCGCACGATAAGGCTGGCGTTGGTATACGCCTCGGTATACTCACGGTTGAATTTTTCGTTGTTCAACAGGTACAGCATCACGCCCGACAGGAAGGTAATGTCGGTACCGGAACGAATTGGGGCATAGAAATCCGCCACCGACGCGGTACGCGTAAAGCGGGGATCGATAACAATCAGCTTCGCGCCGTTGTGAATTTTGGCTTCCATCGCCCAGCGGAACCCGACCGGGTGAGCTTCAGCGGCATTACCGCCCATCACCACAATGAGGTTGGCGTTCTTGATGTCGACCCAGTGGTTGGTCATCGCACCGCGACCAAATGTTGGAGCAAGACTTGCTACCGTTGGTCCGTGTCAGACGCGCGCCTGGTTGTCGACCGCGAGCATACCGAGTGCACGCGTAAATTTCTGGGTTAAATAGCCGGTTTCGTTGCTGGACGCCGAGGCACACAGCATACCGGTCGTGAGCCAGCGGTTAACGGTGGTGCCGGCATCGTTTTTCTCGACGAAGTTGGCATCGCGGTCAGCCTTCATCAGCTTAGCGATACGGTCGAACGCTTCTTCCCAGCTGATTTGCTGCCATTTATCAGAACCAGGTGCGCGATATTCAGGATATTTAAGACGGCTTTCGGAGTGGATAAAGTCCACCAGACCTGCGCCTTTCGGACACAATGCACCACGGTTTACCGGGTGATCTGGATCCCCTTCGATGTGGAAAATCGAGGCTTTCGCATTTTTTGCGCCGTCGCCGAGGCTATACATTAAAAGCCCACAGCCGACAGAGCAGTAAGTGCAGGTGTTACGGGTCTCACGGGTACGCAGCAATTTATACTGCCGTGTTTCCGCGAGTGCGATGCTCGGGGCAAAGCCCAGTGCTGCTGCCGTGGTGCCTGCCATACCGCCAGCGCAGATCTTAAAGAACTGCCTTCTGC
>NZ_CBDKZX010000061.1:0-24607 GCF_965301105.1 Kluyvera sp. | reverse complement strand
ACCAGGGCGACCATCTGCTGCACAGCACCCGTAAGCAGGTTGAAGAAGCAGGCGAACAGCTGCCGGCTGACGACAAAACCGCTATCGAGTCTGCGCTGACCGCGCTGGAAACGTCTCTCAAAGGCGAAGACAAAGCGGACATCGAAGCGAAAATGCAGGCGCTGGCGCAGGTTTCCCAGAAACTGATGGAAATCGCTCAGCAGCAGCACGCACAGCAGCAGGCTGGCGCAGCAGGCGCTGATGCTTCCGCGAACAATGCGAAAGACGACGATGTTGTTGACGCAGAGTTCGAAGAAGTGAAAGACAAAAAATAATCGCCCTGATGCAGGGTAATTAATCGGCACGGGCGAAGAGGTTTCCTCTCCGCCCGTGCTCGCATGTTAAGGGGCTGAACAATACCAATGGCAAAGCAAGACTATTACGAGATTTTGGGCGTCTCCAAAACAGCGGAAGAGCGCGAAATCAAAAAGGCGTACAAACGCCTGGCCATGAAATACCACCCGGACCGCAACCAGGGGGATAAAGAGGCCGAAGCCAAGTTTAAAGAGATCAAAGAAGCGTACGAAATCCTGACCGACGCGCAAAAGCGTGCGGCCTACGATCAGTATGGCCATGCGGCCTTTGAACAGGGCGGTATGGGCGGTGGAGCCGGTGGTTTCGGCGGCGGCGCGGACTTCAGCGATATCTTTGGTGACGTATTCGGCGATATCTTCGGCGGTGGTCGCGGTCGCCAGCGCGCATCTCGTGGCGCAGACCTGCGCTACAACATGGATCTGACGCTGGAAGAAGCGGTTCGCGGTGTGACCAAAGAGATCCGCATCCCGACGCTGGAAGAGTGCGATGTCTGCCACGGCAGCGGCGCGAAGGCGGGTTCACAGCCGCAAACCTGTCCAACCTGTCACGGTTCCGGCCAGGTGCAGATGCGCCAGGGCTTCTTCGCCGTACAGCAGACCTGTCCGCACTGTCAGGGCCGTGGTACGCTGATTAAAGATCCGTGCAACAAATGTCACGGTCACGGTCGCGTTGAGAAGACTAAAACCCTGTCTGTTAAAATTCCGGCAGGCGTGGACACCGGCGATCGTATTCGCCTGAGCGGTGAAGGCGAAGCCGGCGAGCACGGCGCGCCGGCAGGCGATCTGTACGTTCAGGTACAGGTGAAACAGCACGCTATCTTTGAGCGTGAAGGTAATAACCTGTACTGCGAAGTGCCGATCAACTTCTCCATGGCGGCGCTGGGCGGCGAGATTGAAGTGCCGACGCTCGACGGTCGCGTGAAGCTGAAAATTCCGGGTGAAACGCAAACCGGCAAACTGTTCCGCATGCGCGGCAAGGGCGTGAAGTCCGTTCGCGGCGGCGCGCAGGGCGACCTGCTGTGTCGCGTGGTGGTAGAAACCCCGGTCGGTCTGAACGAGAAGCAGAAGCAGTTGTTGAAAGACCTGCAGGAAAGCTTCGGCGGCCCAACCGGTGAAAACAACAGTCCGCGTTCGAAAAGCTTCTTTGACGGCGTGAAAAAGTTCTTTGACGATTTAACCCGTTAATTGACGACTGATTCTCCGTTTTATTTATAGCCTGGGTTTTCGCGCCCAGGCTTTTTTATGTTAATCACCGACTCACCTCCTTGTGCGTGTTTATCCGTTCCCGTTTAGAATCCACAAAATAGATACCGCTAACTGCCATTGTTACCGATGGGTACAGATCTCTGCACGTCTGCATATTTGCTACGACAGGAAATTGAGTTATTGTGAGCATAAATGATTTGTATTGTAGGTCAAAATGCGATAGAGCCGACCCTTTTCGCGGCCAGGGATGGGGCTATTATGGGGCTGGAGGATTTGTACTGCATGATAAATATACAACAGCATCTTTCGGGGCGGCGGCCTGAATAGAGGGGAGCTGTTTGTAGTCGATACACCGATAGCTCGAAGTATTACGAGTCTATTGCTTTTCTAATATTTAAGGGCTAACAGTGGATGGGGGGAAAAGGCGCCAATAAGGATTTTGATTATAATTTAATCAAGATACTGGATGCCGTGATTTCCGCTGGCAATGCGACAAAAGCCGCCAAACGATTAAGTATTACGCCTGCCGCAGTTTCTCTGGCGCTGCGGCGCCTGCAAAATCATTATCAAGAGGAACTCTTTGTCAGAGGTAAAGAGGGCCTCCTGCCTACCGCTAAGGCGATAGAGATTCATCACCATTTTCGCCAGGTGATGGAGTTGATTAACGGCACGTTTCATTCTCCAGTCAGTAAAGAAGAGTCAGCTCAGATAACCGTTTTGGGCAGCGATACGATTGAAAGCTACTATTTCTCGCAGCTTTATAACAACGCTGTATTTGAGCGTGTGTTAATCAATCATTTCTCTTCCCACAATATGAGTCGTGAGCGGGTGATTGAACAGCTCTTTACCGCCGAATGTGATTTGGTCATCAGTCAGGAACCCATTAGCGTTCCCGGTATTGATAATCAGATGATTGATAGCTTTAAAAGCTTTGTTTGTATCTGTGCCGCTAATCATATGTTTAGTCAACTCTCGCAGCTGACGTTGCATCATTTCTATTCATCGCGCCATGCGCTCTATAAGATGAATATCAGTAACCCGATGATGGGTGAAGATAATGGTTTACTGAGAGATGATTCTCCTTATAAAGGTCAGCGCGAGGTGGGCTATTGTAGCGACTCCGTTAACAGTCTGGTGAGTACCGTTGAACGTACCTCGTTAATCGCGATCATGCCTTTAAAAATGGCGCTGTTTTATAAGAATCAGCGTAAGTACGATATTAAGTTTGTGCAGCCGCCGCCGGAGCTCACTTTCCGCTCTATCCAGGTCTATGCGTCATGGAAAAAAAACAGTAAAAATCTTGCCGTCATTACTGATGTTGTTTCGATGCTGCATACGCTCTCCTCATTCCGCCGTTAAGGCGGCCCATACGGTACGTATCAGGTGAAATGATGCCTGATGATTATGGTTTCTCCTGGAGGCTGCTTACACTTCTGTGAATAAATACCTCATCATATTTATACAGGAGTTTAATATGGCTATTCCCAATCATTTACCGACTACCGAAGTCGTCTTACTGGAAATTGAAATTCTACTGACCGTTGTCGCCATTGGTGCCTGGGGCGGCTTTGTCAGCTATTTTATTCGCAAGGAAAAGCAGTCTGAGAAGGACGCTTATCAATGTATTACGCACTGTTTGGTTCAGGTGGTAATCTCTTGTTTTACCAGCTTTTTACTGAGCGCCATTGCCATTGAACAAGGCTTTAGTTTTAATATGGTATTACTTGCCGCCGGTTTAGGTGGCGTATTCGCTGCGCCAATACTCAAAATTTTGGGTGAGCGAGTGAAGAAATATATCAATGACGCTAACGTGCGTTAACCGCTGTACTGTGCTGAGTCGATAAGAGACTCGTCCCTGAGTCTTTTATCTTCAGCCTGATGGCCTATTTATGTGATTCTGTTTTTTATCCAGCCATAAATAAACTCTTCATTTTCCTTGCGTTTTTCGGTGATGTCTAAATACCAGGCTCCCTGGCTGCAGTTTAATGCTTTTACCAACGTGCTTTCTCCTTCTTTTCCTCGCCACGACAAAAAATGCTCCAGTGCGGCAAGCGTTTGAGGGCCAATGCGTCCGTCTACCTTGATATTATTATATTTTTTTTCTTCGCGATTAAATACGTTTAACCAGCGCTGAAGCCAGGTGCACGGATAGTGTGTACCGATATTGACCGCGGCATCGCAGAGTTCAAAAGAGATGGGGTAGGAGATCTGGGCAATGTGTTCAAACCCAGGTTTAATCCAGTAGTCGCTTTCCAGGATCGCATACGCTTCAATACGCGACAGATCCTGCATGCTGCCGGAGTAGCCATGTGCCCGGGCTACTGCCTCCGTAATGCCCCAGTGAGTGAGTCCTCCTTTATCTTTTCCATTGTTGCTATAGTTGCCTTCCATCACCAGAATACCATCGATAATTGGGTTCATTTTTCATTCCTTTGAATTAATGAATATGCATGTACATTACACTGCCTAACGTCACCGAAAACACGGTGGTTAACGCGGCCAGCGTTTTTCTGAAGAACTGCTTTTTATTCTTTTTCGCTGTCGGGTCGATGATGCTGATCGCGATATCTTTATTAATCTGCAAACCCTGACGTGGGATAGTGATAAACAGGTCGTTAATGCCCAGCGTTTTTAAATCCCGGCGAATTAAATACAGAATTTGCGTCAGGTTTGCATCATTCACAAATTGACTGCGAGCCCCCCATAGCTCCTCCGCTATTTTTTGACGCTCAATGATTTCCTGATGCGCATTTTCAATAATGAAGCTGAGGCATTTCGCTCGCATCGCCGTCATTTTGATGGCCTGTGAGTTTGTGCTGGTTCTCAGTTCATACTTCCCTTCATTGTAAATACAACTTTCATTAATGAGATAAGTTTTCATAACGTCGTCCTTTAGTTATTACACTTTAATGGGTTGCTGCCGAATATAGGGTATGGGAATCACCCTAAGCTATTAATACTCATCATGTTTATTGTAATGTCATCTTTGCGTGAGATATGCATCACATTATCTGTAGTGAATTAAATGATATTTAATATCCAGGTAAATGATATTTAAGATGATGTTTGTTTATGGCTCATTGGCGTCATCACCAACCATTTCTCGGGAGTGTGTTATAAATATGATGTTTAGTGATTAGCCATTTTTTATCGCCAGCGGGATGATGGGCCCCGCAGCATGAACTGCGATATTTTTTTCAGACTTAAAAGGAAATTTAAAATGGCTACGAGCAAACTGATCAAGAACGATACGCTTACTGAAACCAGCAATGCAGCAGATGGTTTTAATCCCGCAAAAGATGACAGTAAATTAAGTTATACCTCTGCACGAGTGGCAAAGCCGGTATACAACAAATATAAAGCATCCGCGTCTAAACCGAAGGTATTCGGTTATTACACCGACTGGTCGCAGTACGATAGCCGTTTACAGGGGATTGATATTCCGGAAGAGCGTGGCCGCGGCTATGATTTAACCAATGTTTCGCCAACTGCTTATGACAAACTGATTTTGGGTTTTGTCGGTATTACCGGTTTTAAGAAAAATGACAAACTGCAGCGCGACGTCGTTGCGGAAGCCGCGGCGGCCTGCGGCAAAGTGAAATACGAACCAACCTTCCTCGATCCATGGGGCGATTTTCAGTCTTATGTGAATCTGGGCTTTGATGTCAGCGGTTGGGATGTTGACCCAATGACGGTGACTCAAGCGAATGCGAAAGGGATGCTGGGCGCGCTGCGAGATTTACAGGCAAAGGCGAAAGCACAGGGCCATACGCTGGCGCTGTCGATGAGCATCGGTGGCTGGAGCATGAGTAACGGCTTCCATGAAACGGCTGCTTCAGATTCCTCACGCAAGATTTTTGCTAAAGGCGTGGTGAAACTGTTCAAACAATTCCCGATGTTCAGCGAAGTGGATATCGACTGGGAATACCCGAATAACGAAGGCGCCGGTAACCCGTTTGGTGAGGAGGATGGCGCAAACTACGCGCTGTTGATCGGTGAACTGCGTAAGCAACTGGATTCCGCGGGTCTGAGCAACGTGAAGATTTCTATCGCGGCTTCTGCAGTGACCACGATTTTTGATTACGCCAAAGTGAAAGATCTGATGGCCGCTGGCCTGTTCGGCATCAACCTGATGACCTATGACTTCTTCGGCACTCCGTGGGCGGAAACGCTGGGCCACCACACCAATCGTAAAGCGTTGGTTGAAGGCGGCTGGTCTGTGGAAACGATTGTCGATCATCTGCTGGCCGAAGGTTTCCCTGCCGATCGCATCAACATTGGTTACGCCGGCTATACCCGCAATGCGCGTAATGTGGAAATTGAGTCTCTGTCGCCGCTGAAAGGCGCCTACAATCCGGGCAAAGTGCTGCCAAATGGTGAGTATGAAACCACCACCGGATCTTTCGAATCCGGCACCAGCGAATGGTATGACGTGATTTATAACTACCTGGATCTGGAAAATCAGAAAGGCCGTAACGGTTTCAACGTGTATACCGACCAGGTGGCGGATGCCGACTACTTGTTTAACCCGGAATCCAAACTGTTTATGTCTCTGGACACCCCGCGTACCGTGAAAGCGAAAGGCGAATATGCCGCGAAGCTGGGACTGGGCGGTGTGTTCACCTGGACCATCGACCAGGACAACGGCGTGTTGGTTAACGCGGTGCGCGAAGGGCTGGGTTATGAGATGGAGTCTGAAACCATCGATATGGAGCCATTCTACTTTGAGGGCATCAACGTTGAGCAGGAGGAGAAAGACGACGCGGTTACCGACATCAACCATGCGCCGAAAGCGGCCATTGAACTGCTGGTTGTGGGTGGTTCAACCGTACAACTGTCTGGCGCAGGCTCTTCTGATGAAGATGACGATGCGCTGTCCTATAGCTGGGGCGTGCCTTCCGATATCGCGGTAGCGGATAAAACAGCGGAAGTGATTGAGTTTGTTGTGCCGGAAGTAAGTGAAAAAACCGCGATGCAATTCACGCTGTTTGTTCGCGATTGCTACAACGAACCGTCCACACAGCAGCGCTTTGTGCTGACCGTGGTTCCTGCGCTGTCTCAGGTACAGCCCGAACCGAAAGAAGAGGAAGACGAGATCGTGCCGCCGGTTGAGCCGGAAGATGAGACGACCCCCGCGGCCGATGAGACGCCGGCAGCGGACGAAACCACCCCTTACGCGCTGTGGGATGCCACTACGGTGTATGGCGCAAGCTGGGGCGCTTTCGAAATCGTTAGCTGGAAAGGCCATAACTACCAGGTGAAATGGTGGTCGGTGGGCGACCAGCCGGACCTGAACTGCGGTAACGGCGGTGCATGGACTGACCTTGGCGCTTACTAATAGGGCAGCAGCATAACGCATGGCACAAGCCCCGGTATCCGGGGCTTTTTTCCACCAGGGAATGAGGAATCTCGTTTATGAGCGTCTCCATAAAGCACAGCAGTATTGATGAAAACAACTGGTATCAGAAGATCACCTTAACCTTTACGAATAATGGCAGTGACGCCGTGGATATGAATCAGGCGGCGATTCGTTTTACCGGCAACGGCCATCAGGATCCGTGGGGCAACTTTGGCGGCACGCTGAAAGGCGATATGCCGCTGACCCTAAGCAGCCAGATGCAGGGCATGCTGGATGCAAATGAGATCGTTATTCATCACAGCCGCGCGCTGCTGTTAGCGCCGGGGCAGAGCGGTACATTCTTCTTTAGTTTTGCGGCGACGCGGGTGCCGGTCGCCATTTCCGACTTTACGCTCACGCTGGCTGCTGCCGCGCAGGACGATATTGTCCCTGCCGATGACATGGAACAGGAGCCAGAGCCGGTTATCCCTGCCGATGACGCCGGGCAGGAGCCAGAGTCAGTCATTCCCGATGTTGCGCCGGATACGCCTTCTTCTGAAGCGGCGGAAGGCGAGGCTCCGGCGCTGAGCGTCAGTACGCTGAATCCCCAGAGCTGGTACCAGCGCGTCACGTTGACGCTGACCAACCGCTATTCGCAGCCGATCGATTTGAACCAGCTACAGGTGGCTTTTACCGCCACGGGCCATCCCGATCAGTACAGCCCGTTTAGCGGCAGTATGCTGGGAAACCAGCCGGTGACGCTGAGTAGCGATGGTGGCTGGCCGATAGAAAAAAACACCATCGTGATTCATCATCACGGCGAGCTGCCGCTGGCGGCTGGCGCGAGCGCGGAATTGCAGTTTTATCTCGCTGCCACACAAACCCCGGTCACGATTAGCGAACTGAAGGCCACCCTGGCGCACGATCCTACCCGTCAGGGGCAACTGGCACTGCGCTTCCCGGCAGTCGCGACAAATACGTCGCTTAAACCGACGATTGACCTGCTGTTCCCCGATGCTCAGGTCCAGCGTCTGGTGGGCGAGTGGGGGCAGACGTTGACGATTAGCGATCTCGCGGCGGGTATTTATGGCATTAACGTCCTGACGCTATGTGACGATGAAATGCGGATTTCACCGCAGCGAGCGCAGTTTTCCCTGACGCTTGCCGCCAACGATGACATTCAGGAATGCGCGATTGAATATCTGCCGCCTGTCGAGTTTGCGACAGCGGCGTTGAATCTCGACGCCGTTGGCTTAACCGGCGCCGAGATGGTGGTGGAGCTTTGGTCGCCTGCCGGCGTATGCGAACAGACGCTGACGATGGGCGTTAACCAGACGGAGTGGGTGACGCAGCTGCTGGCGGATCATGACTATGCTATTTGCCTGCAACCGACTGTTATTAACAATCAGTCGATAACCACGCCTGAATCCCCCACGGTGTTTACCCCGAGTGCCGGGCAGGTGAACACGGTGGAGGTCGCATTCCAGCAAGCTGCCGTGGACAGCCGCGAGTTTGTCGAAGTCCAGATGACGGTTCTGGGCCTACCGAAGGGCGCCGCGCCGCAGCGTTATCGACTTTTTAATAGTCAGTACCAGTATGTATTCACGCTGGCCAGCGATAGCCAGCCGCAAACGCTGCCGATGCGCTTACAGCCGGGCCAGTATTCGCTGCAGGTCGCGGATGTTTTCATCGAGGGAACGCCGTGGCGCTGTGAACAAGACGCGCCGATCCGCGTATGGCAAAGCATCAACCACATCACGCTGGAGTTTGTTCAGGGGGTGCCGCTGCGAGTGAAAGGCTGGCCGGACTATCTGGCGCACGGCGGGGTGACGGTGAATGCGCCGGAGACGGTATCGCTGTATCGCGATGTGCCGTTTAGCGCCCTGTTTAAATACGATGGTTTTGACGGTGGCGGCGACCCGATTCCGGCAGCGGAAGTCGACCGGAACGGCGATGGTTTCCTGGACTACGATTCTCTGCCGGTCCATAAAACGGTTGCGTTGGTTCGCGAGATTGAAAAAGAGGCAGGGCGGCCGATTATGCCGGTGATGGTGGTGTACACCGCGAACGCCAGCGGCGGCAGCGCACTGGCCGATTTGCAAAACAGCCAGCGGCTACGTAACCACTTTGGCAACTTTATTACTCAGTGCCTGGCCGCGCAGTCATACAAGGATAGCGAGCACGCGGTTCCGGCGACTTTCGTGCTCAACCCGGATTTACTGGGCGCGATGCAGCAAGAGCCGTATGGCTATACCGCTGTTCGCCAGGCGAACAGCATGCAGGTGAACGTGCAGTTGGCGGCGGCAGTGAATGCGTTGCCAGCGATACCCGGTTTTATCGCGCCACAGCTGCCAACCTTTAGCAATGATATTTATGGTTACGTACAGGCGATTAACTATATCGTCCGCCACTTTGCACCGGACGTGGCATTCGGCTGGCAGACCAACGTCTGGGCGACTGGTACGGCGGATTGGGTGCTGAAGGCCCATGCCAATCCTGCTTCCATTGGCGCGGCAATGGCGGCCTTTATCAACGAACTTGGCGTTTACCGCGGTGAATACGCCCCGGATTTTATTGCCTTTGATAAATTCGAACGTGATTGTTTCAGCTCTGATGCGCTGGCGCATTATGGCTGGAATGCTAACTGCTGGCTTAACTATCTGGGGATGGTCAAGCAGGCGGCGCGGGATCTCGGCAGACCCGCAATGCTTTGGCAAATTCCAGGCGGACATATGCCGACGGCGGCGGAAGGTACCAGCAGAATTGCGGCGGCGCACTTTGCCTCCGGCGGTACGTTCTTTATGGGCGATAAGCGAATAGGCAGTGATATCAGCGCGATAACGTCCGGCTTGCTGAATACGGCGGTCAACAGTGCGACGTACGGCGTGGCGACGGTGGGCGATTTTCTTCGTCAGGATGGTGGCTATGATTGGGGGCAAATGCAGGCGCTGAACCTGCCTGACTATCACGTTTTTTCTGTACTTTGGGGCGGAGGTTCGACGATCAGTATTACGACAATCCATTCCAACGGTGAAGATGGCGGTTGGTTAGCTGAAAAAATGGTCGAATATTATGCCGCGCCACGTTATTTCCGCTGATATTGAGTTCTGTGGATTGGTGTTCGTATGATGCAACAGGCCGGATACTGACGGTTCCGGCCTCTCATTTTTGGTGGTTGCAGTAGCGTGTTTTTTTTCTTTGTTAAAAAAAATTAAGTGTATTTTTGTATTTGTTTTTTATCTTTGTTTTAAGAATATGCTTAATTTGGTATTTATACGTTTTTTGTGCTGTTGCTAATCATAATTTCTAAAGTATTACGTTATGTATTATTAATTGAAGCCAATCTAATGACTCGATATTGTTCACCGACCAATCATCATCTATATGTATGAAATAATAATGAATTTAGACCTTTCTGGTAATGAGAATGCATTGCATTCATTTATTTTTTCTCAGCAGGCTAAACCCCATGCGGCGATCGATATCCTTTTTTCATCGCTGCTGCCATTTGGTCAGCCATTTATTTTGCAAGCGGGTGAAGAGCTGTTTTTCGATTCAGAACAAGGTTATCGGATTGTATTATTGGAGGAGGGGATTCTCTCGTACTGCCGACGTGATGACAATATGCACATTAGTTCCGGTTTTGCGCCTTCGGTGATGGGATTAGTCGATTGTTATGGCATTACTTACGATGTGACAACCCGACCTGAACACTATCTTATTGCCGAAACCGAGTGCAGTGGGCGCACCGTGCTGCTGTCTGACTTTATCAGAATCGCGGATGAATGCGACCTTTGGCACGATGTGGCCCGCTTTCTGGCCTTTCGTTTAATGGTCATGTGCGCGCGCGACCGTGAGCTGGTTGGCGTCGACTCTTACCTGAAGGTGCGCGCGTTGTTGATTGAGGTATGGGCCTATCCGCAAGGGTACCGGAAGAACATCAATGTGCTGTCCTTTATTCAACGTCGCACCGGGATCTCTCGCAGTCGGGTATTGAAAATTTTGTCTGAATTAAAAAAGGGGGAGTATATCCAGATCGATAATGGTCGTCTCGTTGGTCTCAAGAAATTACCTGTAGCTTATTAGTGAATGATTGTTGTTAATATGTTGAGAGTGTTTTTCAAAAATAAGAAATATACCGACAGGTCACTTATCATGGTTTTTTAGATAAATCAATAGGCCATGCTCCATAGGCCGTTTGTCTTTCTGTTTTTCCTTTTAATACAGTTGGTTGTGTTTGGTCCTTTAAAGATAAAGGATGTTTATTGCATCCTTTATTAGACTTAATTAATAATTAAAATACGTCATCATCATTGTGTTTTATGAAATTAACCTGGTCTATTAATTAAGTCTTTACGAGCTATTGTATTTTAATTTCAGGTTCGTTATTCAATTTAATATTATCTGGGAGTTATGATTCCATTTTTGGTTAATTTAAAAGGAAATCTATGAAAAAGCATTTATTTGCCATGGCGGCTATCGCGATTGCCATGGGGGGAACGATGTCGGCTTCGGCTGCGCAACTCACCGATACCAATACCGCCGTGTCCGGTGGCACCGTTAATTTTATTGGTCAGGTTGTTGATGCCGCCTGTTCTGTTTCCGCTGATTCAATCAACCAGACCGTGCAGTTGAGCCAGGTTCGCGCCGCGAAGTTGACCACCGCGGGCATGGTAGCCAACCAGAAGGAGAACTTTACGATCAAGCTGGAAGATTGCGATACCTCCGTTAAACAGAACGCGGCGGTGATCTTTAACGGCCAGCAGGACGCTAACCTGGCGGGCACGCTGGCGAATACGGCGGGCGCGGGGTCGGCAACCAACGTTGCGCTGCAGCTATATGGCCCGGATGGGCAGGTGCTCAACGTGGGGGATACCTCCTCCAGCGTGGCGCTGAACAACGGCGAAAACGTTATTCCGCTGAGTGTGGACTATATCGCGACCGGTGAAGCGACGGCGGGCAATGTCAGCGCGACTGCCACATTCAGCATGGTCTATTCCTGATCTTCTCTGGCTCTCTTTCGCGTGTGGGGCGCGAAAGAGAGCGTCGTCGTTATCCGGGTACGTAAAACATGAGTAAACAAACAAGACAGATGATGCGGTGCTTGCTGCTATTGGCCACCTTGAGTGTCGCCCAGATGGCGCAGGCGGGGGGGATCGCGCTGGGATCGACCCGCGTAATCTACCCGGCAGGCGCGAAGCAAGCGTCTCTGTCCGTCATAAACTCTGCCGCCAATAACGTCTTTTTGATTCAGTCGTGGGTGTCTAACGGCGAGGGGCTACGTTCACCCGATTTTATCATTACGCCGCCGCTGTTTGTCATGCCGCCGAAGAGCGAGAATTTGCTGCGGATTATGTACGTAGGCCCGGCGCTGCCAACAGATCGGGAGAGCGTCTTTTACCTGAACAGCAAGGCCATCCCTTCGGTGGACAAAAATAGCCGCTCCGGCAATTCGCTGCAGATTGCCACCCAGAGCGTGATCAAGCTGTTTGTCCGTCCTGACGGGCTTCCCATGTCGTCGATGCAAGCGCCCGCAACGCTGCGCTGCCATAACGACAATGGCCGATTAACCATTAGCAATCCCTCTCCGTACTATGTGTCGCTGGTGGAACTGTATGTCGGCGGCAAGAAGCTGGCGAACAACATGGTGTCGCCGAAAGGACAATTGACGCTGAACGCGCCAGCGGGACGCACCGTTTTTCAGACGGTCAATGATTTTGGCGCCACGACGCCAGCGCAAACCTGCCTGCCAGATTGATATATCGCCGGATGTTAACGCCATGAAGCGCTCTTTGCACAATACCGCCAGACCTGCGTTGACGAGCCTGGCCCTGGCGTTAGCCAGCGCGTTGGCGGCGCCAAAAGGTTGGGCGGAAAACTATTTTAACCCCGCTTTTCTTTCCGACGATCCGTCGGCGGTGGCCGATCTCTCAACGTTTAACCATAACAATCAGGCCCCTGGTATTTACCGTGTTGATATCTATCTGAATAAAACACGGCAGGCGAGCCGGGATATCACCTTCAACCCGCGCAAACCGGGGCAAACGGCCAGCGATAACAGCGGGTTAAGCGCTTGTCTGACCCCTGCGATGCTGCGGGATATGGGGGTGAACGTCGCCGCTCTGGCGACGTTGGCGAAGGCCGGGCCAACCGACTGTATCGATATTGCAGCCGCCATTCCCGCCGCTTCGGTGAGTTTTGATTTTGCCCAGCAGCGACTGAACATCAGCATCCCGCAGGCGGCAATGGTCAATAACGCCAGGGGCTACATTCCTCCGCAAAACTGGGATGAAGGGGTGAATGCGCTGTTGCTGAACTATACGTTTACCGGGGCCAACAGTAGCGATAAGAGCGGCGATGGCTCGGCGGAAAATAACTATTTTCTGGGACTGAACAGTGGCCTAAACCTGGGGGCATGGCGTCTCCGTGACGATTCCACCTGGAACTACAACAGCAGCAGCCGGGATAACAAGAGCGACTGGCAGCATATCAGCACCTATCTGGAACGGGATGTTGTGGCGCTGAAAAGCGAACTGACGGCGGGGGATAGCTACACCCCCGGCGGCGTGTTTGACAGCCTGCCGTTTCGCGGCGTGCAGATAGCTTCCAACGACAACATGTTGCCTGACAGTATGAAAGGGTTTGCGCCAACCATTCACGGCATCGCCAGCAGCAATGCGCAGGTCACCATTCGTCAGAACGGCTATGTCATCAACCAGCGCTATGTCCCGCCGGGCCCCTTTACCATTAACGATCTCTACCCGACGGCCGCCAGCGGCGATTTAATCGTTGAGGTGAAAGAATCCGATGGCAGCACCAGCAGCTATAGCGTGCCGTACTCCGCCGTTCCGGTGCTGCAACGAGAGGGCCGATTAAAATACGCCGCCTCGCTGGCGGAATATCGCGGCGATAGCAGTCAGAAAGAGGACGTAACATTCGGCCAGGCGACGTTGATGTGGGGGCTGCCCCACGGTTTGACCTTATACGGCGGTACGCAGTTTGCCGAGCATTATAAAGCCGCGGCGCTGGGGGCGGGGGCCAACATGGGCGACTGGGGGGCCATTTCGCTGGATATGACTCAGGCCTACAGCACCCTGGCTGATGACAGTGAGCATCAGGGGCAATCGCTGCGCGTGCTGTACGCGAAATCACTCAATCCGCTTGGGACCAACCTGCAACTGCTGGGATACCGCTACTCGACCTCCTCGTTTTATACGCTGGATGAAACGACGTGGAAAAGGATGTCGGGTTATGACGGCAATCGGGAAGACGATGGCGATACAACCAACGGGTCTGATTACTACAACCTTTACTACACCAAACGCGGCAAGGTGCAGCTGAATATCTCCCAGCAGCTAGGCCGCTACGGCTCCTTTTTCATTACTGCGAGCAAGCAAAGCTACTGGCATACCGATGAAACTAACTCGCTGCTGCAGGTGGGGTATAGCGATACCGTCGGTGGCATCTCATGGAGCGTATCGTACAACGACAGCCAATCGCCTGGGGAGGCGGAGAGCGATCAGATTCTGTCGCTGAACATGTCCTTGCCGCTGACGCAGTGGCTGAGCCATGGCGATGATCTCACGCGCTCGCCGCATAACGCCTACGCCACCTTTAGCGCCAGCAGCGACAAACAGCATAACGTGACGGAAAACATGGGGATTAACGGTACGTTGCTGGATGAAAACAACCTCAGTTATAGCGTTCAACAGGGCATGCAAAATCACGGTGGCGGCGAGAGCGGTGCGGCCAGCATGGAGTATGACGGCAGCCGCGGCGACACGAGCGTGGGTTACAACATGAATGATAACGGCAACTACCAGCAGGTGAACTACGGCCTGAACGGCGGGCTGGTGGTGCATTCTCACGGCGTGACCCTCAGCCAGCCGCTGGGAAGCACCAATATCCTGGTGGCAGTGCCGGGCGCGGCGGGTGTCGGTATTGAAGAGGAGTCCGGTATTCATACCGACGGTCATGGCTATGCCGTGGTTCCTTATGCCACGACCTACCGACAAAACCGGATGGCGCTCGACGTGAACACTCTGGCGAATGATGTCGATATCGATGATTCGGTGACCAATGTCGTGCCTACCGAAGGCGCGTTAGCGGTGGCTCGCTTTCAAGCGCGGGTAGGGCAGCGCGCGTTGCTGACCGTGCGCTATCACGGCAAGGCTGTGCCGTTTGGCTCGACGGCAACGACCGAGGGCATTGACGCCATTGTCGGCGACGATGGCGAGGTGTATCTGCCCGGGCTGGCGAATCAGGGCGCGCTGCAGCTTCAGTGGGGGAAACAGGCGAATCAGCGCTGTGAAGCGCATTACCAACTGCCAGCGGCCTCACAGGCGCTGGTCCGACAAACCGTGGAATGTAACTAAATGAAAGTACGCGTGTTATTACTCCTGCTGGCCGGTGTGCTGCTGGCGCAGCATGCGTTGGCCGACGTCTGTAAAAACGTGAACGGCTCCCCTTCCAGCGTGGATTACGACCTGACGACAACGCTGACTGCCGCGCAGAACCAGGCGGGCAAGACCGTGCAGCTGGCGAGAAGCCAGGAGGTGAATGTGCAGGCGGTATGTCCCGCGGGATCGGCTCCCTATAATCACACCTATCGTTCCTATGTCTCGCCTTATCCCGTCGTGGAAACCGACGGGCGCTGGCAATACTTAAAGCTCGACCCGGATTATCTGGAAGGCGCCATGCAGATTCAGGATTCGGCGGTGGGTAATTTCTACCCGCCTGTTAACTATTACATGATGGGGACTGACGGTAACGTCAACACCGGCACGCCATTCTATATTCGCGATTCCAACCTTATTTTCCAGTTGAAGGTTGTGAAGCCTTTCGTGGGATCCGTCGTCATCTCTCCCAAGACGATGTTCAGCGTCTACGTAACAACCAACAACAGCGATCCTCTTACTGACGTGGTTTACAACATTGTCTACAGCGGCAGCATCACCGTGCCGCAAAGCTGCGAAATCAATGCCGGACAAACCATTGTTGTCGACTTTGGTTCGCTGTATAGCGGCAATTTTACGCATGCGGGAGAGAAACCGCCGGGCGTGAGGACGCGCAGCTTTAACGTCCCGGTTAAGTGCAACGGCGTGGATTCGACGGTCAACATGAGCATGCGCGTGATGGCGACCGCCGACAGCCATTTTCCACAGGCGATCGCCTCAAGCAACCCCGATGTCGGCGTGGTGGTGGAAACCCCCGACGGCAATGTGCTCACGCCTGATGACGCCAGCAGTCGCGACCCTTTTGTCACGGATGACAGCGGACGGGCGAATATCGCTCTGCAAGCTTATCCGGTGAGTACAACCGGAAACGTGCCGGCGGAAGGGGCCTTCACGGCGGTGGCTAATCTGCGGGTGGATTTCGATTAAATGGACAAACGCCTGTATCTCTTTGCTGCGCTGGCGCTGGCGCTGGCGCTGGCGCCTTTATGCCGGGCTGATGATTCGGGCTACAATCTCGAATTTACCGGCACTATCGTGGCGCAAACCTGCGATGTTGATATCTCCAGCCTGAGCCAGAGTATCGATCTCGGGCAATTTTCGGTGGACGACTTTCCGTCCGCCGGAACGACGACAAAGTTTAAGCCTTTCAACATTAACCTGAAAAACTGCTCACGAGAGATCAGCGGTACCAGAATCTGGTTTACCGGCCAGGCCGACAGTGACAATCCGTCGCTGCTGGCGCTGACCGACACCGGAATGGGCAACGAAAATATGCTGGCCAGCGGCGTGGGCGTTGAGATCCTCGATGAAAACCAGAATGACGTCAGCATCAACAATAGCGACTCGGCGGTTTATCCGCTTAAAGCGGGACGAAACACGCTCTCGTTTTATATCCGCTACAAATCCACTCAGCCCGTCGTGACCTCAGGTAATGCGACGGCGGTGATGTATTTCGATCTTCAGTATGAATAAGGGGCGGCAGTGAACATTCATCTTTACGCCGCTTGCGGCATTGCGTTGAGTCTGGCGGCGTTCGCGACGCTGGCCCACGATGGACGTGTCTACGTCACTGGCACTATCACCAATAACACCTGCACGCTTTCGCCAGATTCACAGAATATGACCGTGGCGATGGGCGACGTCTCTAACCGCCAGTTTTTGCATCCTGGCGAGGGGGCCGCCTGGCAGCCGTTTGCTATCGATCTGTTGAACTGTGGTTCAACCGCCAGCGGTGTTTCGGTGAGCTTTAGCGGCAGTGAGGATGAGACTAATCACAATCTGTTGGCGCTGACGCCCGAAGAGGGCAATGCCACCGGCGTGGGGATCGCGCTGTATGACTCAAACAAAAATGCCATCCCGCTGGGCGCTGACAGTGCGACGATGCCGCTGATCGGCGGGCAGGCGTCCGTACATCTACAGTTTTATGCGCGTTATGTGGCGGATGGCGACACGGTCGCATCCGGCACGGCAAACGCTTCGGCGACGTTTAAGCTGACCTATGAATAAGTTGATTCTTCGCCTGGCGACAATCGGGTTATTGCTGTCGCTCTTTCCGGCACGGGCTGGCGTGGTGATTGGCGGCACGCGGTTTATTTATCCGGCTGGCGCCTCATCGCTCAGCGTACCCCTGCGCAATACCTCTGCCACAAGCTGGCTGATCAATAGCCATATTCAGTCTGCCGCACGTTGGCCTGGCGCCGACCCGACCCCTGTCGCTTCACCGCCGTTTATCGTCACGCCGCCGCTCTTCCTGCTTGCCGCAGGCCAGGAGAATACGCTGCGTCTGGTGTACAGCGGCGGCTCGTTGCCGAACGACAGAGAGAGTCTTTTTACGCTCAGTATTGCCGCGATCCCTTCCGGGAAACCGAGTGCCAACAGCGTGCAGATGGCTTTTCGTTCGGCCATGAAACTGCTTTATCGCCCCTCCGGGCTGAGCGGCGACCCGCAGCAGGCGTACCGGCAACTGCGCTGGAGCCTGGCCCCGGACGGCCTTTCGGTGCACAACCCAACGCCTTATTACATCACCCTTTTTTTACTGAACATTGACGGTAGCGCGAGGGATGGCGCGGGCGTCGTCGCCCCTTTTTCCACCCGGCGTCTGCGCGGATGCCAGAAGGCGGCGCGCTGCGCGATTCGTTGGCAAAGCATTAATGATGATGGCCGGGTGATGCCGCCGGTGGTCTTTAACGCCGTTGAAAATCGCTAATTTTTCCCCTTTAGAGAATGAGGACTCTCGTATGTTACATCCTGTTTTAGCACGCCGTTCATGGGCGGCGCTGGCATTGTTCAGCGCCATCTCGCTTCCCGCGATGGCGACCGATAACGCGCAGATTGGCCCAGAGGCCGAAGCCTATATTGTCAGCCATCCTGACAAAGTCGGGCAGGCGGTTGCGACGTATCTGGCGAATCATCCCGAGTTTTTAGTGGCGGCTAGCGAAACCCTGCATCAACGCCAGCAAATTGCCCAGCAGCAGGCTTACGTGCAGCTGGCGTCGCAGTATCGTGCCGATTTGCTGAGCGATAGCAGCCCTTCCGTCGGCCCTGCCGATGCGAAAGCCGCCGTGGTCATGTTCTTCGATTACCAGTGCTCGTGGTGCAGCAAAATGGCGCCGGAAGTCGAAAATCTGGTCAAAGCGAACCCCGATACGCGCTTTATTTTTAAAGAGTTTCCGATTTTTGCCTCTCGCTGGCCGGCATCCGGACTGGCGGCGCGCGTCGGCGAGCAGGTCTGGCTGACGCATGGCGGCGCGAAGTATCTCGACTGGCACAATGCCCTTTACGCGACGGGTAAAGTGGAAGGCGCGCTGACGGACAAGGATATTTATTCTCTGGCGCATCACTATCTGAATGACGCGCAAATTGCGGCGGTGAATAGCGCGCAAAGCAGCGGCCGTATTCATGATGCGTTGATGCTCAATCAGGCGCTGGCGCAGCATATGGACTTCACTGGCACGCCAGCCTTTGTGGTGATGCCGCAGGCGGCCAATGCCGATAGCAAACGGATCTCTGTCGTTCCCGGCAGCACATCGCAGGATGCATTACAGATGGCGATCCTGAAAGCAAAAGGGTAATGCGCTGATGGCGAGGTTCACGGAATGAGAAATCGGGTAGGCGGCACGGTGCTTATTTTGCTATTGCCGTGGGCATGTACCACAGGCGCGGCCGCGATTGGCAATATTGTCTTTTCCGGCAGCGTGGTGGAAATGGGCTGCTGGAATGAGACGGATGCGCTTGAGGTTCTTTGTCATCGTCACGATAGCGTTGAGCGTCACGTCATTGTGGAGAATCTGACCACGCCGATCGCGCAGCCGTACGCATCGGTCGAAACCCATTATCTCGATGAAGACAAGCAACTGACGCTGTTGCGCATTGTCTATGATTAACTTTTGCAACGCTGAATACTTCGGTATGTCCGGCTTTCTTTTGATTATATTTCGTTAAAAACGAATCGTTGAGCAATAATAATCTTATTTTTTCGAGCAGTTAAGGGGTTTAGAATGGTTTAAACGAGTTATTGACGGAACAGAGAGAGTAAAAGTGAAGCATCTTCAGCGTTTCTTTAGCAACGATGCCTCTGGGGGCATTATCCTCATTATTGCTGCCGTACTGGCGATGCTGATGGCGAACATGGGATTCACCAGCGGCCTGTATCGGGCTTTTTTAGATACCCCGGTGCAGGTTCGCGTCGGCGCGCTTGAGATCAACAAAAACATGCTGCTGTGGATTAACGATGCCCTGATGGCGGTGTTTTTCCTGTTGATTGGCCTCGAGGTTAAACGCGAGATGATGCAGGGATCGTTAGCGACGCGTCGTCAGGCGATTTTCCCTGTCGTGGCCGCGCTGGGTGGTATGGTCGTGCCCGCGCTGGTTTATCTGGCGTTTAACGCGCAGGATCCGGTGGCCAGCAGCGGCTGGGCGATTCCGGCGGCAACGGATATCGCTTTTGCACTTGGCGTGCTGGCGCTGCTCGGCAGCCGGGTTCCGGCATCGCTCAAGATCTTCCTGATGGCGCTGGCAATTATCGACGATCTGGGCGCTATTGTGATTATTGCGCTGTTCTACACCAGCGATTTATCGCTGCTGTCACTCGCCGTCGCGGCCGTTGCTATTGCGGCGCTGGCCGTCCTGAATCTGAGCGGCGTACGGCGCACCGGTATTTATATTCTGGTTGGCGTCATTTTGTGGACCGCAGTACTGAAGTCGGGTGTGCATGCCACGCTGGCGGGCGTGATCGTGGGCTTCTTTATTCCGCTGCGCGAGCAGAACGGCAAGTCGCCAGCGAAACAGCTTGAGCACGTTTTACATCCGTGGGTGGCCTTTATGATCCTGCCGCTATTTGCCTTTGCGAATGCGGGCGTCTCGCTGCAAGGCGTGACGCTGGACGGGCTGACTTCGCTGCTGCCGCTGGGCATTATCGCCGGTCTGTTTATTGGCAAACCGCTGGGCATTAGCGTGTTCTGCTGGCTGGCGCTAAAGCTGAAGCTGGCAAAGCTGCCGGAAGGCACCAGCTTTGCGCAGATTATGGCCGTGGGTCTGCTGTGCGGGATTGGTTTTACGATGTCTATTTTTATCGCCAGCCTGGCCTTTGGCAGCGTCGATCCGTCGCTGATTAACTGGGCGAAGCTTGGCATTCTGATCGGCTCCGTCCTGTCAGCGGTGGTGGGATACAGCTTGCTACGTGCACGCTTAAAGCCGGTAGCGAAATGAGAATGAAAGGAGAGGGGAGCACAGGGCATGTCGCATATTAACTACAACCATCTTTACTACTTCTGGCATGTCTACAAGGAAGGTTCTGTCGTGGGCGCGGCGGAGGCGCTGTACCTCACGCCGCAGACCATTACCGGACAGATTAAGGCACTGGAAGAGCGCCTGCAGGGCAAGCTGTTTAAACGTAAAGGGCGCGGCATTGAGCCGACGGAGCTCGGGGAACTGGTCTTCCGCTACGCGGACAAAATGTTCACCTTAAGCCAGGAGATGCTGGATATCGTGAACTACCGTAAGGAATCGAACCTCTTGTTCGACGTCGGCGTAGCCGATGCTCTGTCGAAACGATTGGTCAGTGGCGTACTGGATGCCGCGGTGGTGGAAGGTGAGCAAATTCATCTCCGCTGTTTTGAGTCGACGCATGAAATGTTGCTTGAGCAGCTCAGTCAGCACAAGCTGGATATGATTATCTCTGACTGCCCGATCGACTCCACGCAGCAGGAAGGGCTGTTCTCGGTCAAAATCGGTGAGTGCAGCGTGAGCTTCTGGTGCACCAATCCGCCGCCGGAGAAACCTTTCCCGGCCTGTCTGGAAGAGCGACGTTTGCTGATTCCGGGCCGCCGCTCCATGCTCGGGCGTAAGTTGCTGAACTGGTTTAACGTGCAGGGGCTGAAGGTCGAGATACTCGGTGAGTTTGACGATGCGGCGCTGATGAAGGCCTTTGGCGCGGCGCATAACGCCATATTTGTCGCGCCGACGCTCTATGCCCACGACTTTTATGCCGACGACAGCATTGTGGAAATTGGCCGTATGGATAACGTGATGGAAGAGTATCACGCGATTTTTGCCGAACGCATGATTCAGCATCCATCGGTACAGCGCATCTGCCATAGCGACTATTCGGCGCTGTTTGCTGAACCGTCGAAGTAATCTTGTCGCCCGGCATGCCGGGCGACGTCAATCGCAGGCATAAAAAAACCCGCTTTACGCGGGTTTTTTTACAAAGCTGATAACAAGCGGGCGATTAAGCCAGTTTGTTGATCTGTGCAGTCAGGTTTGCTTTATGACGTGCAGCTTTGTTTTTGTGGATCAGACCTTTAGCAGCCTGACGGTCCACGATCGGTTGCATTTCGTTAAATGCTTTCAGTGCAGTAGCTTTGTCGCCAGCTTCGATAGCTGCGTATACTTTCTTGATGAAAGTACGCATCATAGAGCGACGGCTTGCGTTGTGCTTACGAGCCTTTTCAGACTGAATGGCGCGCTTCTTAGCTGATTTGATATTAGCCAAGGTCCAACTCCCAAATGTGTTCTATATGGACAATTCAAAGGCCGAGGAATATGCCCGTTTAGCCTTCTTTTGTCAATGGATTTGTGCAAATAAGCGCCGTTAATTTGACAACGCTGCATTACGTATTGATGGCGCAGGATTCTACCAGCTTGTCGCCGATGAATACAGTCTTTCCGGCACAAAAATCACGCGTCTCGACTATATTTTCTTGCCTTTTTAACGGATGCTGATGAAATCATTCCCTCTTTCCGTTACGAGGTGTAATCGCCGGTTAACCTTGACTGCTGTACAAGGTATACTCTGACGATTTTCACTCTTTTGAGCCAGACATGAAGCTGATACGCGGCATACATAATCTCAGTCAGGCCCCACATGGGTGCGTTCTGACCATTGGTAATTTCGACGGTGTGCATCGTGGGCATCAGGCGTTACTGCAAGGCTTACGTGCCGAGGGCAGAGCGCGCGGTTTGCCTGTGGTGGTGATGATTTTTGAACCGCAGCCGCTGGAGCTCTTCGCGGCTGACAAGGCCCCTGCGCGCTTGACGCGCCTGCGCGAAAAGCTGCGCTATCTGGCCGAGAGTGGAGTGGACTACGTCCTGTGCCTGCGTTTTGATCGCCGCTTTGCGGCGCTGACCGCGCAGGACTTTATCAGTGAGCTGCTGGTGAAGCGTCTGGGCGTGCAGTTCCTTGCCGTGGGGGATGATTTCCGCTTTGGCGCTGGTCGTCAGGGGGATTTCTTGTTATTACAGAAGGCGGGCGCGGACTTCGGTTTCGACATCACCAGCACGCAAACCTTCTGCCATGGCGGAGTACGCATTAGCAGCACCGCGGTGCGCCAGGCGTTGGCCGACGATAATCTCGAGCAGGCGGAACGTCTGCTGGGTCATCCTTTTATTATCTCCGGGCGCGTGGTGCACGGCGATGAACTGGGACGCACAATCGGTTTCCCGACGGCGAATTTACCGCTGCGTCGTCAGGTTTCCCCTGTTAAAGGGGTTTATGCGGTGGAAGTGGCAGGGCTGGGCGACAAGCCGCTGCCGGGCGTGGCTAATATTGGCACGCGTCCAACGGTTGCGGGCATGCGCCAGCAGCTGGAGGTTCATTTGCTGGACGTTGCAATGGACCTGTACGGTCGCCATATAGATGTGATACTGCGTAAAAAGATACGCAACGAGCAGCGATTCGCGTCGCTTGATGAGCTTAAGGCTCAAATCGCACGCGATGTGCTAACGGCCCGGGAGCATTTTGGGCTATCAACACCGGCTTAATGCCTGAACACGTTTTAAATACGGAATCGATAATCTGATGAGTGACTATAAATCTACCCTGAATTTGCCGGAAACAGGGTTCCCGATGCGCGGCGATCTCGCCAAGCGTGAACCGGGAATGCTGGCGCGTTGGACCGATGATGACCTGTACGGCATCATTCGTGCAGCCAAAAAAGGCAAAAAAACCTTCATTCTGCATGATGGCCCTCCATATGCGAATGGCAGCATTCATATTGGTCACTCGGTTAACAAGATTCTGAAAGACATTATCGTGAAGTCCAAAGGACTTTCCGGTTACGACTCGCCGTACGTCCCGGGTTGGGACTGCCATGGCCTGCCGATCGAACTGAAGGTAGAGCAGGAATACGGTAAGCCTGGTGAGAAATTCACCGCGGCAGAATTCCGCGCCAAGTGCCGCGAATATGCCGCCACTCAGGTTGACGGCCAGCGTACCGACTTTATCCGTCTGGGCGTGCTGGGTGACTGGCAGAAGCCGTACCTGACCATGGACTTCAAAACCGAAGCCAACATCATTCGCGCGCTGGGTAAAATTGTCGCTAACGGCCACCTGCACAAAGGCGCGAAGCCGGTGCACTGGTGCGTTGACTGCCGTTCTGCGCTGGCGGAAGCGGAAGTTGAGTATTACGACAAAACCTCCCCGTCTATCGACGTCGCGTTCCACGCCGCCGATCAGGACGCGGTAAAAGCGAAATTTGGCGCGTCCAACGTGACTGGGCCTATCTCGCTGGTTATCTGGACCACCACGCCGTGGACTCTGCCAGCTAACCGCGCCATTTCCCTGGCGCCGGACTTCGATTATGCGCTGGTGCAGATCGACGGTCAGGCGGTGATTCTGGCGAGCGATCTGGTCGAAAGCGTGATGAAACGCATTGGCGCCGCTGACTACACCATCCTCGGTACCGTCAAAGGCGCTGAGCTGGAGCTGCTGCGCTTTACCCACCCGTTCATGGGCTTCGATGTGCCGGCTATCCTCGGCGATCACGTCACTCTGGATGCGGGTACCGGCGCGGTGCATACCGCCGGTGGCCACGGCCCGGACGACTACGTGATCAGCCAGAAATACGGCCTGGAAATCGCGAACCCGGTTGGCCCGGACGGCGCATACCTGACGGGTACCTATCCGGAGCTGGACGGTGTGAACGTCTTTAAAGCCAACGACAAAATCGTTGCGCTGCTGACGGAGAAAGGCGCGCTGCTGCACGTCGAAAAAATGCAGCACAGCTATCCGTGCTGCTGGCGTCATAAGTCGCCGATCATCTTCCGTGCGACCCCGCAGTGGTTCGTCAGCATGGACCAGAAAGGCCTGCGCATTCAGTCTCTCAAAGAGATCGACCGCATTGAACAGGAAGGCCTGGCGAAAGAAGATCTGAGCGGCTGGATCCCAGCATGGGGTAAAGCGCGTATCGAATCCATGGTGGCGAACCGTCCTGACTGGTGTATCTCCCGTCAGCGTACCTGGGGCGTGCCGATGG
>NZ_CBDKZX010000060.1:0-24849 GCF_965301105.1 Kluyvera sp. | reverse complement strand
TTCGGCGGAACAACTTTGCCGACACGATGCATGGTATAAACGAATTGAGCCACGTGGACTTCGCCTCTTTTTTATCGTGATGAATAGAGTTTTCAAAGGCGAAGTGTAGCTGTTTTCCCCGACCAATCCCAGCAGGCAAATTCAGGTGCGCGACATCGCAGATAAAACGTAAAAAAGTGTTCATGGCGTGGCGCATTAGCCGATCAGTCGTTAGCATCAAATGATTACGCGGCATGATGCTGCACCGACGTAACGTGACAACGAGGAAGAGCTTGTGCAAAAAGCCCAACAATTTACGTGGCGTCTGCTGGCAGCCAGTGTCTGCCTGCTGACAATCAGTAGCGTTGCCCGCGCCGATTCACTGGATCAACAACGTAGCCGTTATGCGCAAATCAAACAGGCCTGGGATAACCGCCAGATGGACGTGGTCGAGCAACTGATGCCGACCCTGCGGGATTACCCGCTGTACCCGTACCTGCAATATCGCCAGATAACCAGCGACCTGATGAATACCCCGACGTTAGCGGTCAGCAACTTTGTGCAGGCTAACCCAACGCTACCTCCGGCCCGTACCCTTAAAAACCGCTTCGTCAACGAGCTGGCTCGCCGCCAGGATTGGCGCGGCCTGCTGGCTTTTAGCCCCGATAAGCCCGGTACCGCCGAGGCGCAGTGCAACTATTACTATGCCAAATACAATGTGGGCGATACCCAGGGAGCCTGGGAGGGCGCGAAAACCCTGTGGCTGACCGGGCAGAGTCGGCCTAATGCCTGCGATCCGCTGTTCAGCGCCTGGCGGGCATCCGGGACGCAGGATCCGCTGGCATACCTTGAACGCATTCGTCTGGCAATGAAGGCGGGCAACACCAGTCTGGTGAAAGCGCTAGCCTCGCAAATGCCTGCTGAGTATCAAACTATCGCGACGGCGATTACTGATTTGGCCAATAACCCAAATACCGTGCTGACCTTTGCGCGTACAACCGGGGCGACGGATTTCACCCGTCAACTGGCGGCGGTAGCGTTTACCAGCGTCGCGCGTCAGGACGTGGAAAATGCGCGTCTGATGATCCCGATGTTGATTCAGGCGCAACAACTCAATGACGAACAAGCTCAGGAGCTGCGCGATACCGTTGCCTGGCGTCTGATGGGAACGGATGTGACCGACGAACAGGCGCGCTGGCGTGATGATGCCATTATGCGCTCGCAGTCGACCTCGTTGGTTGAACGCCGGGTGCGTATGGCGCTCGGCACGGGAGATCGTTCTGGTTTGAATACGTGGTTGGCGCGGCTGCCGATGGAAGCGAAAGAGAAGGATGAATGGCGTTACTGGCAAGCCGATCTGCTGATGGAGCGGGGACGCGATGACGAAGCGCGCAGCATCCTGCTGTCGCTGATGCAGCAGCGCGGCTTCTATCCGATGGTGGCCGCGCAGCGTCTGGGCGAACCTTACGCGCTGCGGGTAGAAAAAGCGCCGGGGGCCATTTCCTCCGCGCTCACCGGCGGGGCGGAAATGGCGCGCGTACGCGAGTTAATGTACTGGAATCAGGACAATACGGCGCGCAGCGAGTGGGCCAATCTGGTGAGCAGCCGCACCCAGACGGAGCAGGCACAGTTAGCGCGTTACGCTTTCGATCAACACTGGTGGGATCTGAGCGTGCAGGCGACGATTGCGGGTAAACTGTGGGATAACCTACAGGAGCGTTTCCCGCTGGCTTATAACGACCTGTTTGTGCGTTATACCTCCGGTAAAGACATCCCGCAAAGCTACGCCATGGCGATTGCGCGCCAGGAAAGCGCGTGGAATCCGAAGGTAAAGTCGCCGGTTGGCGCTAGCGGTCTGATGCAGATTATGCCGGGTACCGCGACCCATACGGTGAAAATGTTTAATCTGCCGGGCTACAGCAATCCGGCGCAGTTGTTGGATCCTGAGACCAATATCAATATTGGCACCAGCTACCTGCAGTATGTGTACCAGCAGTTTGAAAATAACCGTATTTTTGCTTCAGCGGCGTATAACGCTGGGCCTGGGCGCGTGCGCAGCTGGCTTGGCAACAGCGCCGGGCGCATTGATGCGGTGGCCTTTATCGAGAGCATTCCGTTCTCGGAAACGCGCGGCTATGTCAAAAACGTGCTGGCTTACGACGCCTACTATCGCCACTTTATGGGCCAGAAAGAAGACGTGCTCAGCAGTAATGAATGGCAACGGCGTTACTGATAGGTTAGACCTGTGTTATGCTTGTACTCGTTTAAGAGTACATGCATAACATGGTGGCCCGAGATGACCCAACAATCCCCTTATTCAGCGACAGTGGCTGAGCAGCGTAACCAGGAGTGGCTTCGCTTTGTGGAGCTTCTGCGTCTGGCATATACCGACGACCTTGCGCTACCGTTGCTCAATCTAATGATGACCCCGGATGAGCGCGAAGCGCTGGGCACCCGCGTGCGGATTATCGAAGAACTGCTGCGCGGAGAAATGAGCCAGCGTGAGCTGAAAAACGAGCTGGGCGCGGGGATCGCGACGATCACCCGTGGATCGAACAGCCTTAAATCGGCACCGGTAGAGCTGCGCCAGTGGCTGGAGCAAACCCTGCCCAAAACGCAACGGTAGGCCCGCCATCCGGCAACGTGCGCCGTTGTGCCTGATGGCGGCTTCGCCTTATCAGGCCTACTCGCGGTAGAGCGCGTTATGGAACGGGCTTAACGCCAGTACGACTGCCTGGTGGTATACGCTGCTGCGGGTCAGCACGCCGGCGGTGAAGACGCCAATCGCCCCTTCTTTATTACCAATTTTATCGATGCCGGTGTACTTCGACATCACCGGGCCGAGCGCTTCTCCCGCCCGTACCTGTTCGAGAATCATCTCTGGCAGCGGGAGCGTTGCAGAACGCGCTTCACCACGCTGGTCGCGGCTTTCAATCACCACCCAACTGAAGGTCGCACCTTCATCAATTCCTGCTTCAATTGCCACCCAAAAATCCGCATCCGGGCGTACGGCTTTGGCATTCGCGACACGATTACGCGCCCCGGCGCGGGTTTCCTCGCTGCCGAAGGGCTGCTCTGGTACGCCCGTATCGACGGAGATGGCGTCGATTTGGCAGGTACCTTCGCCAAAGATCAGCTCAAAAGCCGCAAGAATTGCCTGAATTTTAGCAGGATTGGTGGTAGCGGAGACAACTTGATGCATAATCTACACAACTCAGATAATAAAATGTCATCGCAGTATAACGGATAAAAAACATGTTACAGGTATATCTTGTTCGCCATGGCGAAACCCGTTGGAACGCCGAGCGGCGTATTCAAGGCCAGTCCGATAGCCCCCTGACGGCTAAAGGAGAGCAGCAGGCGGTGCAGGTGGGGGAGCGCGTGCGCACCTACGGCATCACGCATGTTATCGCCAGCGATCTGGGCCGTACGCGCCGTACCGCCGAGATCATTGCCGATGCCTGCGGCTGCGGCGTGACCCTGGACGCGCGCCTGCGCGAGCTGGATATGGGCGTGCTGGAGCAGCGTCATCTTGATTCTCTGACCGCAGAAGAAGAAGAGTGGCGTCGGCTGGTGGTCAACGGCACGCCGGATGGTCGTATTCCGCAGGGCGAGTCGATGCAGGAGCTGAGCGAGCGTATGCACGCGGGTCTGGCTGCCTGTCTGGATCTGCCGCCGGGCAGTCGTCCGTTGCTGGTGAGCCACGGGATTGCGCTGGGCTGTCTGGTGAGTACGATTCTGGGGTTGCCCGCGCACGCGGAGCGTCGTCTGCGTCTGCGTAACTGTTCTATCTCACGGGTGGACTATCAGGAAAGCCTGTGGTTGGCGCCGGGATGGGTGGTGGAAACGGCAGGGGATATCTCGCATCTCGATACCCCTGCTCTGGATGAGCTACAGCGTTAGCGACGAATCGGGATCAGGTACTCGCAGCGCAGCATAATTGGCGGTTCCTGATGCCGTGCTTCGTCCTGTGGGAAGAAGCGTTCGATATCTTGGCCCTTACGGCGGGTCAGGTTGAGCATTGGCATGCAGGTGCCGTACAGCGTCAGGATAAACTCCTGCAGGCCGGTTCCCAACCCTTCATAGGTGAACATCACGTACTCGCCGCCTTCCAGCGTGACCGGATGGGCATCGTTGATGTGGCCGTTAGCCAGCTCAGGTGTGAGCGCCGTGGTGTAGAACACTTCCTGCTCATCATCTTTTTCGAGGCTCGGGCGCGGTTCATGCAGCCCGTACAGCATTGACGGAATAGAGGGTGAGTTGCCGAGGAAATCAGTCCAGAACTGAACTCGCATTTGCTGGCGGAAGTCGGAAATCTCTTCCAGCTTGCAGGTATAGCTCTGGGTGACGCCCACCAGGTGGGTGGACGGTAGGGTAATGAATTCGTATTTTGGCATCGTGAACTCACCCAGGCGCAGCGGTGGACGCATCCCGAAGGAGCTCCAGTCCGGCGAGCGACGATACAGCGCCGGCGTCAGCGTAAACTGCTTTTTAAACGCGCGGGTGAACGTCTGCTGGGAGTCAAAACGATACTGCAGCGCGATATCCAGGATAGGACGCGCAGTCAGACGCAGTGCGACGGCAGATTTAGACAGACGGCGGGCGCGAATGTAAGCGCCGATGGCGTGGCCGGTGACATCTTTGAACATGCGTTGCAGGTGCCATTTAGAATAACCCGCTTTTGCCGCCACATTATCCAGCGATAAAGGCTGATCCAGGTGCCCTTCTAGCCAAACGAGGAGATCGCGAATAATTCCAGCCTGATCCATAAAGTGCCCTCATCCTTAAAATCTTATGTGCCTGTTACCAAAGTAGCGGATAATAGCATCTTTTGCTGTTTTAGCATTCAGTGTTTTTTTTATGCATAAATGCGTTTTTACATAAGATTCGGCGCTGTTTTTTGTAAAGCTGTGATCTTTAAACACTTTCTAATTAGATGTTGAATAATCACACAACTCAATCGACGGAAATGGTAACAATATGAAATACAAGAAATTAATGGCAGGTCTGTTACTCGGCGTCTCCAGCCTGGCGGTTCACGCGGAGCAGATTGGTTCTGTGGATACGGTATTCAAAATGTTTGGGCCGGATCATAAAATCGTGGTGGAGGCCTTTGACGATCCCGATGTCAAAAACGTGACCTGCTATGTCAGCCGGGCGAAGACGGGCGGCATTAAAGGCGGGCTGGGGCTGGCTGAAGACACCTCGGATGCAGCCATTTCCTGCCAGCAGATTGGCCCGGTTGAGCTCAGCGACAAAATTAAGAGCGGTAAAGCGGACGGTGACGTGGTCTTTAAAAAGCGTACGTCGCTGGTGTTTAAATCGCTACAGGTTGTGCGTTTCTATGACGAAAAACGCAACGTGCTCGCCTATCTGGCCTACTCCGACAAGGTGGTAGACGGTTCGCCAAAAAACGCGATTAGCGCCGTACCGATTATGCCGTGGGGCACTGCGGCAAAGTAGGGAGCAAAAAAAACGGCGCTTAACGCGCCGTTTTGTTTTCTTATTCCTGCAGCTCGCCGCAGAAGCGGTAACCTTCGCCGTGAATGGTGGCGATGATTTCCGGCGTATCCGGCGTAGACTCGAAATGTTTACGGATGCGACGAATGGTCACGTCAACCGTACGGTCGTGCGGCTTCAGCTCACGGCCCGTCATTTTCTTCAGCAGTTCAGCACGAGACTGAATCTTGCCCGGGTTTTCACAGAAGTGCAGCATGGCGCGGAATTCACTGCGCGGCAGCTTGTACTGTTCACCGTTCGGGCTCACCAGAGAGCGGCTGTTGATGTCCAGCTCCCAGCCGTTGAACTTGTAGCTTTCTACGCTACGACGTTCTTCGCTGACGGTACCCAGGTTCATGGTACGGGACAGCAGGTTACGTGCACGGATAGTCAGTTCACGCGGGTTGAACGGCTTGGTGATGTAATCATCTGCACCAATTTCCAGACCGAGGATCTTGTCGACTTCATTGTCGCGGCCGGTCAGGAACATCAGGGCGACATTTGCTTGCTCGCGCAGTTCGCGTGCCAGCAGAAGGCCGTTTTTCCCCGGCAGGTTGATATCCATGATTACCAGGTTGATATCATTTTCAGACAGGATCTGATGCATTTCCGCGCCATCGGTCGCTTCGAAAACATCGTAGCCTTCTGCTTCGAAAATACTTTTTAACGTGTTGCGTGTTACCAACTCGTCTTCAACGATAAGAATGTGCGGGGTCTGCATGTTTGCTACCTAAATTGCCAACTAAATCGAAACAGGAAGTACCAATAGTCCCTGACCTGCCTGATGCATGTCGAAAATTAACATGATCGGCGTAACGTGACTAAAGTACGTAATTGCGTTCTTGATGCACTTTCCATCAACGTCAACAACATCATTAGCTTGGTCGTGGGTACTCTTCCCTCTGGACCCGACAGTGTCAAAAACGGTTGTCATCCTAACCATTTTAACAGCAACATAACAGGCAAAGAGACACCAGACTGCCAATAAACCTACGCTTCGTTGACATATATCAAATTCAATTGTAGCACGTTAACAGTTTGGTGAAATCATCGCTCTGGAATGATAACGCCTATCACATTTTTTCCACAACTCAACTAGTTGCACAGGTTAACTGATAAATGTGATGAATCCAATTACTATCACCATGTGCGAATGAAAATAGTTCATATAAACAGTAAGATATCCGCTGTCTGTTAACATATAAAACGAAAGATTTCGCACTGAATAGTTTAGCGTTTTTTATATGTTATGAAACATCATTTCAGTGATTTTTGTTGCATTTTTGTAAATTCGCGCTGCGCAATATGTTGATGTACATCACATTATTGCCTGAGAACAGTAAGTTAAGAGAACTTTAAATGCACTTATCTATTGTGCTGGTTTCGCCAGCAAGGGCCGAAAATATCGGTGCCGCTGCCCGTGCCATGAAAACCATGGGATTTAATGACATGCGTATCGTTGATAGCGTTGCGCACCTGGAACCCGCCGCGCGATGGGTGGCTCATGGCTCTACCGACATCCTTGACGGCATCACCTGCTACCCAACGCTGGCGGAAGCGCTGCACGATGTGGATTTCACCGTAGCGACTACCGCGCGCAGCCGTGCCCGATTCCACTATTACGCCACGCCGCAGGAACTGGTGCCAATGTTGACCGAAAAAGCGCAGTGGATGGACCATGCCGCGCTGGTGTTTGGCCGTGAGGATTCCGGGTTAACCAATGATGAACTGGCGTTAGCGGATGTGTTAACCGGTGTGCCGATGGTGGCGGATTATCCGTCGCTGAATCTCGGGCAGGCGGTGATGGTGTATTGTTATCAGCTTTCCTCACTGTTACAAAACGCGAACCCCCCAGCAACGACAGGTGACGAAAATCAGCTGATTGCGTTAAGGGCGCGTATCAGCAAATTGCTCGAGCGGCTCGAGGTAGCCGGAGATGTAAAACTGGCCGATTGGCTGCAACAACGTATTGGCTTACTTGAGCAACGCGATACGGCAATGTTGCATCGTTTGCTGCATGATATTGAAAAAAATATGACAGAGTAAAATTCTGTCATTGTATTTTCGTATGGTGTTATTGGTTGGTATTTTGCAAAACTTATGGCCGTTGTGGTGGTTTGTCGGCGAATGAACGGGCGGATGTGAATTGATTGCGAAACGTGACGAAGTTAGAAATTCATTGACTTAGTTGGCCAGATACTTTAACCAATAGGGGTATAAGGCACAGACAGCTAAATGACAGAGCACACAACATCCATGATTCGCATCAGCAGCATTATGACCATTACCACCACCACTATTACCACAGGTAACGGTGCGGGCTGACGCGTACAGGAAACACAGAAAAAAGCCCGCACCTGAACAGTGCGGGCTTTTTTTTTCGACTGAAGATCAAGGGGTAAAAACCATGCGAGTCTTGAAGTTCGGCGGTACATCAGTGGCAAATGCGGAACGGTTTCTGCGTGTTGCCGACATCCTGGAAAGCAACGCCAGGCAGGGGCAGGTAGCAACCGTGCTTTCTGCCCCGGCAAAAATCACCAACCATCTGGTGGCGATGATTGAAAAAACCATTGGCGGCCAGGACGCGCTGACCAACATCGCCGACGCCGAACGTATCTTTGCTGAACTTCTTCAAGGGCTTGCTACCGCCCAGCCGGGTTTTCCGCTGACGGAACTGAAGGCGGCCGTTGAGCTCGAATTTGCCCAGATCAAACATATTCTCCACGGTATCAGTCTGCTCGGTCAGTGCCCGGACAGCGTCAACGCTGGCCTGATCTGTCGCGGCGAAAAGCTCTCTATCGCCATCATGGCCGGGCTGCTGAGCGCCCGTGGCCACAAGGTGACGGTGATTAACCCGGTTGAGAAACTACTGGCCGTTGGCCACTACCTTGAATCGACAGTCGATATTGCTGAATCTACTCGCCGCATCGCCGCCAGCCAGATTCCGGCGGACCATATGGTGCTGATGGCAGGCTTTACCGCCGGTAACGAGAAGGGGGAACTGGTGGTGCTGGGGCGTAACGGCTCCGACTACTCCGCCGCCGTACTGGCCGCCTGTTTACGCGCAGACTGTTGCGAGATCTGGACCGACGTCGACGGCGTTTATACCTGCGATCCGCGCCAGGTACCGGACGCGGTGCTGCTGAAGAGCATGTCGTACCAGGAAGCGATGGAGCTTTCCTACTTCGGCGCCAAAGTGCTTCACCCGCGTACCATTGCCCCTATCGCCCAGTTCCAAATCCCTTGCTTGATTAAAAACACCGGTAATCCACAGGCTCCAGGTACGCTAATCGGCGCCAGCAGCGACGATGATGCGCTACCGGTTAAGGGCATCTCCAACCTCAATAATATGGCGATGTTCAACGTCTCCGGCCCGGGGATGAAAGGCATGGTCGGCATGGCCGCTCGCGTGTTTGCTACCATGTCGCGCGCGGGCATCTCCGTGGTGCTCATTACCCAATCCTCATCCGAGTACAGCATCAGCTTCTGCGTGCCCCAGAGCGACTGTGCGCGGGCGAAGAAGGCGATGGAAGATGAGTTCTATCTGGAGCTGAAAGAAGAGCTGCTGGAGCCGTTATCGATCATGGAGCGTCTGGCGATCATCTCCGTTGTCGGCGATGGTATGCGCACGCTGCGCGGCATCTCGGCGAAGTTTTTTGCCGCGCTGGCCCGCGCTAACATCAACATCGTAGCGATTGCCCAGGGTTCCTCTGAGCGTTCAATCTCCGTGGTGGTCAACAACGACGACGCCACCACGGGCGTTCGCGTCACGCATCAGATGCTGTTTAACACCGACCAGGTGATTGAAGTCTTCCTGGTGGGCGTCGGCGGCGTCGGCGGGGCGCTGCTTGAGCAGATTAAACGCCAGCAGGCGTGGCTGAAGAAAAAACACATCGACCTGCGCGTCTGCGGCGTGGCGAATTCCCGCGCGCTGCTGACCAGCGTGCATGGGCTGAATCTGGAAAACTGGCAGGCGGAGCTGGAGGAAGCTAAAGAGCCGTTTAACCTTGGGCGTCTGATTCGTCTGGTGAAAGAGTATCACCTGCTGAACCCGGTGATCGTCGACTGCACTTCCAGCCAGGCGGTGGCCGATCAGTACGCTGATTTCCTGCGCGAAGGTTTCCACGTGGTGACGCCGAACAAAAAGGCCAACACCTCGTCGATGGACTACTACCACCAGTTGCGTCACGCGGCTGGCCATTCGCGCCGCAAATTCCTCTACGACACCAACGTCGGGGCGGGGCTGCCGGTCATTGAAAACCTGCAAAACCTGCTCAACGCGGGCGATGAGCTACAGCGCTTCTCCGGCATTCTGTCTGGCTCACTGTCGTTTATCTTTGGCAAGCTGGACGAAGGCATGAGCCTGTCGGCGGCAACCAAAGTGGCGCGTGAGATGGGCTATACCGAACCGGATCCGCGTGATGATCTCTCGGGTATGGATGTCGCGCGTAAGCTGCTGATTCTGGCGCGTGAAACCGGGCGTAGCCTCGAGTTGAGTGATATTGTGGTCGAATCGGTGCTGCCAGAAAGTTTTGACGCCACCGGCGATACTGAGAGCTTTATGGCGCGTCTGTCGCAGCTTGACGATGAATTTTCCGCCCGCGTGGCGAAAGCGCGTGATGAAGGCAAAGTGCTGCGCTATGTTGGCAATATTGAAGAAGACGGCGTCTGCCGGGTGAAAATTGCCGCCGTTGACGGCAACGACCCGCTGTTCAAAGTGAAAAACGGCGAGAACGCGCTGGCGTTTTATAGCCACTATTATCAGCCGCTGCCGCTGGTGCTGCGCGGCTATGGCGCAGGCAACGATGTTACGGCGGCAGGGGTATTTGCCGATCTTCTGCGCACATTGTCATGGAAGTTAGGAGTTTAAAATGGTTAAGGTGTATGCCCCGGCTTCCAGTGCCAATATGAGCGTCGGGTTTGATGTACTGGGTGCCGCCGTCACGCCGATCGACGGCAGCCTGCTGGGCGACAACGTATCGGTTGAGGCGGCAGACCGCTTCAGCCTGCAAAATTTAGGGCGCTTTGCGGATAAACTGCCGAGCGAACCGCACGAAAATATCGTGTATCAGTGCTGGGAACGCTTCTGCCTGGAGATTGGCAAAGAAATCCCGGTGGCGATGACGCTGGAAAAAAACATGCCGATTGGTTCAGGGCTGGGTTCCAGCGCCTGTTCCGTGGTTGCCGCGCTGGTGGCGATGAATGAACACTGCGGCAGGCCGCTGGATGAAACCCGGATGCTGGCCCTGATGGGCGAGCTGGAAGGACGTATCTCCGGCAGCGTGCATTACGACAACGTCGCGCCGTGCTATCTCGGCGGAATGCAACTGATGATCGAAGAGAATGACATTATCAGCCAGCAGGTGCCGTGCTTTGACGACTGGCTATGGGTACTGGCCTATCCGGGCATTAAGGTCTCTACCGCGGAAGCGCGGGCGATTCTGCCCGCTCAGTATCGTCGTCAGGACTGCGTGGCTCACGGCCGTCATCTGGCGGGCTTTATTCACGCCTGCTATTCCCGTCAGCCGCAGCTGGCGGCAAAACTGATGAAAGACGTGATTGCCGAGCCGTACCGAACCAAACTGTTACCGGGTTTCAGCGAAGCACGTCAGGCGGTAGCCGGCATTGGCGCCGTGGCCTGTGGCATCTCCGGCTCCGGGCCGACGCTGTTTGCCCTGTGCGACAAAACCGAGACCGCGCAGCGCGTGGCGGACTGGCTCGGTCAGCATTATTTGCAGAATCAAGAAGGCTTCGTTCATATTTGCCGGCTGGACACGGCGGGCGCACGAGTAGTGGGATAACCGATGAAACTCTATAACCTAAAAGATCACAATGAGCAGGTCAGCTTTGCGCAGGCCGTGACTCAAGGGCTTGGCAAGCAACAGGGGCTGTTCTTTCCGTTAGATTTACCGGAATTCAACCTGACCGACATTGATGAACTGCTGACGCAGGATTTCGTCACCCGCAGCGCGAAAATTCTCTCCGCGTTTATCGGCGATGAGATCCCGGAAGCCGAGCTTGCCGCGCGTATCGCGACGGCGTTCACCTTCCCGGCGCCGGTGAATAAGGTGCAGGAAGACGTTGGCTGTCTCGAACTGTTCCACGGTCCGACTCTGGCGTTCAAAGACTTCGGCGGCCGCTTTATGGCGCAGATGCTGACTCATATCGCTGGCGACAAGCCGGTGACTATCCTGACGGCGACCTCCGGCGATACCGGCGCCGCCGTGGCGCACGCGTTCTACGGTCTGCCGAACGTCAAAGTGGTGATCCTGTACCCGCGCGGTAAGATCAGCCCGCTGCAGGAAAAATTGTTCTGTACCCTGGGTGGCAACATTGAAACCGTGGCGATCGACGGTGACTTCGACGCCTGTCAGGCGCTGGTGAAGCAGGCGTTCGATGACGAAGAGTTGAAAGTCGCGCTGGGGCTGAACTCCGCTAACTCCATCAACATCAGCCGCCTGCTGGCGCAGATTTGCTATTACTTCGAAGCGGTGGCGCAGCTGCCGCAGGAAGCGCGTAATCAGCTGGTGATTTCCGTGCCAAGCGGTAACTTTGGCGATCTGACCGCGGGCCTGCTGGCCAAGTCGCTCGGCCTGCCGGTGAAGCGCTTTATCGCCGCCACCAACGCCAACGACACCGTGCCGCGCTTCCTGCAGGACGGCAAGTGGGCGCCGAAAGCCACTCAGGCGACGTTGTCTAACGCCATGGACGTCAGTCAGCCGAATAACTGGCCGCGCGTGGAAGAGCTGTTCCGCCGTAAAATCTGGCGTCTGAACGAGCTGGGCTATGCGGCGGTGGATGATGAAACCACCAAAGCGACCATGCGTGAGCTGCAAGCGTTGGGCTACACCTCTGAACCGCACGCGGCGATTGCCTACCGCGCGCTGCGTGACCAGCTGCAACCGGGTGAATACGGCCTGTTTCTCGGTACCGCGCATCCGGCGAAGTTCAAAGAAAGTGTGGAAGAGATCCTCGATGAAACGCTGCCGCTGCCAAAAGCGTTGGCGGATCGCGCCGATCTGCCACTGTTATCGCATAACCTGCCAGCCGACTACGCTGCGCTGCGTAATCTGATGATGAGCAAGGCGTAATGTCTCCGTTTCCCCTTCCAGCATGGAGGGGGAATCAGGGAGAAATTATGCAGGAATTCGGCAGGAAAAAAGGAGAATTTCCCAATAAATGCGGGTGGTTACAATATAGGATTGCGGAGAATAACAACGCGGGTTCCGCGGCGGTAATCTCTCTTCATCGGCCATACTGGCGAACGAAGAACCAAGGAGTTACCCATGTTAAAACCTGCGATGTTTGCACTGGCAATGATGCTGGCGGCTCCGGTTATCACTCAGGCCGCAGAGATTACGCTGGTTCCGGCTGTGAAACTGCAAATTGGCGACCAGGACAATAACGGTCGTTACTGGGACGGCGGCCACTGGCGCGACCACGGCTGGTGGAACGATCACTATGAATGGCGCGACAACCGCTGGCATGCCCACACGCCCCCGCCGCCGCATCACGATAACCGCGGGCACGATGACCATCATGACAATCGTCACGATGACCACGGTCATGATAATCACGGTCACGGCGACGATCATCGCCCACCGTCAGGCCATCATTAATCGCGAATTCAGGTAGCCTGCGGGCTACCTGCTTACTGTTCGTGGCGCTTGAAGACTAACTCTTCGGCGCTCGAACTTTCCGCATCAAAGAAATACCCTTCGCTATTAAAACCGGTCAACTGCTCTGGTTTCGACAGACGGTTCTCAATGATGTAGCGGCTCATTAGCCCGCGCGCCTTTTTGGCGTAGAAGCTAATCACCTTAAACTTACCGTTTTTCTCATCGAGGAAGACGGGCTTAATGATTTGCCCCTTCAACGCTTTCGGCTTCACCGAGCGGAAGTATTCATCTGATGCCAGATTCACCACGATATCGTCGCCCTGATCGTGCAGCGCGGCGTTCAGCGTATGGGTGATTTCCTCACCCCAGAACTGATACAGATCTTTCCCGCGCGGGTTCTCAAGACGAATCCCCATTTCCAGACGATAAGGCTGCATGAGATCCAGCGGACGCAGCACGCCATACAGGCCAGAGAGCATACGCAGGTGCTTCTGGGCGAAGTCAAAATCGGCTTCGCTGAAGGTTTCCGCCTGAAGCCCGGTATAAACATCGCCTTTAAACGCCAGAATCGCCTGGCGGGCGTTCTCCGGCGTGAAGTCCGGGTGCCAGTCGTGGAAGCGGGTGGCGTTTAAATCCGCCAGCTTGTCGCTAATCCCCATCAGCGCTTTAATCTGCGGCGCTGAAAGCTTGCGCGCAACGCCGATCAGTTGCTGAGAGTGCTCCAGCAGCATCGGCTGGGTATAGCGCGTGGTGGCCAGCGGGCTTTGGTAGTCGAGCGTTTTAGCAGGAGAAATCAGAATCAGCATATCCAGTCCTTGCAGAAAATTTCACGCAACTTTAACAAAAAAAGGGCCGCAGGTGATCGATTGCTGCTATTGGCGCGGTGGTTGATCCCAACTTTCCGGCGCGAGTTGTTGGGCGATCTCCGGATAATAGTCAGGATCGAACACCGGCGTGACGCCAAGTTTACGCTGGCGTAGGTAATCACGGGCGATGATTTTGACCACCGGAGACAGCAACAAAATGGCCGACAAGTTAGTGATTGCCATCAGCGCCATAATCACGTCAGCCATCTGCCAGACGACAGGCAAGCTGAGCTGACTGCCGATGACCACCATCAACAGAGTGCCAATACGCAGCAGCCAGATGGCCCAGGGCTTATTGCAGCGTAAGAAGATCAGATTGTTTTCGGCGTAAACGTAGTTGGCGACGATCGACGTAAAAGCAAACATCACCATGACTATCGCCACAAAACTTGCGCCCCAGTTGCCAACCAGCACGTTCATCGCGTGCTGAATAAGCTGAATGCCGTCATAGCCGGTGGTTTTGGTGCCGTGACCCGACAGCAATACAACCATTGCGCTGGCGCTACAGATAACGATGGTATCAATCAGCACGCCAATCATTTGTACGATGCCCTGCGCCGCCGGATGAGGGGGGAAGGAGGCCGCGGCGGCGGCCGCGTTAGGCGTGGACCCCATCCCCGCTTCGTTGGAGAACATGCTGCGCTGGAAGCCGCTGGTAATCGCCTGGCTGACGCTGTAGCCGACGGCGCCAGCCGCCGCTTCTTGCAGGCCAAAGGCGCTGCGAATAATCATGTTGATGATGTCGGGCATTTCACCGATATGCCACAGCGAGATCAGCAGGCAGGTAACAACCCACACCAGTCCCATCAGCGGCACCAGCCACTGGCTAAGCCGCGCCACGCCTTTCATGCCGCGCATCATGACCAACAGGGCGAAGAAGGCCACTACGACGCCGGTGAAGTTGAAGGGAATGTCGAAAGCATAATTCAATGCGTGTGCCATGGAATTGGCCTGCACGGTATTGAAGATGAGCCCGTAGGCGAGCAACAGGAACAGGGAGAAGAGCACGCCCATCCAGCGCATGCCCAGTCCGCGCGTCATATACCAGGCGGGCCCGCCACGGAACTGCCCGTTGGCGTCACGTTCTTTGTAGAGCTGTGCCAGCGAGCACTCGGCGAAGCTGCTCGCCATGCCGATAATCGCCGCGACCCACATCCAGAACACCGCGCCGGGGCCGCCGACGGTAATCGCCAGCGCCACGCCTGCCAGGTTACCGCTGCCGACGCGCGCGGCCAGGCTGATGCACAGCACCTGGAATGAAGTTAATCCGCCTTCGCCCGGTTTCAGGCTTCTTTTCAGACTTTTGCTAAACTGACGGATGTAGCGAAACTGGATGTAGCCGGTTCTCCATGTAAACCAGATACCACAGCCAAGGAGCAGGTAAATCATTACCGAGCCCCACAGTATTTCGCTGATAAAAGACAGGAAATCAGGCATTAAACGTCCTCTTGTCTATGCCAAAACGGGCGGCTGAACCCCGGAAGCTAACGGTGCTTCACACGATTCGATTCAGCCAATGTAAGCGTTACCATATTCAGCGCGCACCACGGCCACGTCTGAAAGTCCAATGCATGAGTTTATCATACTCTGCGCTCTCATGATGTCGGCGGTTGCGCTGAGAGAGCGGCGTGATATTATCGAGGCAGACCGGTTACATCCCCCTAACAGCTGTTTAAAGAGAAACACTATCATGACGGATAAATTGACATCTCTGCGTCAGTACACAACCGTAGTGGCTGACACCGGAGACATCGCAGCAATGAAGCTGTATCAGCCTCAGGATGCGACAACCAACCCTTCCCTGATTCTGGGCGCAGCACAGATTCCTGAGTACCGTAAACTGATTGACGATGCGGTAACGTGGGCGCGTAGCCAGAGCAGCGACCGTGCGCAGCAGGTTGTAGATGCTACCGACAAACTGGCCGTGAACATCGGTCTGGAAATCCTGAAACTGGTCCCGGGCCGTATTTCTACCGAAGTTGACGCGCGTCTCTCCTATGACACCGAAGCGTCCATCGCCAAAGCCAAACGTCTGATCAAAATGTACAACGATGCTGGCATCAGCAACGATCGCATCCTGATCAAACTGGCTTCTACCTGGCAGGGCATCCGCGCGGCGGAGCAGCTGGAAAAAGACGGTATCAACTGTAACCTGACCCTGCTGTTCTCCTTCGCTCAGGCGCGTGCTTGTGCGGAAGCGGGCGTATACCTGATCTCCCCGTTTGTTGGTCGTATTCTGGATTGGTACAAAGCCAATACTGATAAGAAAGAATACGCGCCTGCGGAAGATCCAGGTGTGGTTTCCGTGAGCGAAATCTACCAGTACTACAAAGAGCACGGCTATGAAACCGTAGTGATGGGCGCAAGCTTCCGTAACATCGGCGAAATCCTTGAGCTGGCCGGCTGCGACCGCCTGACCATCGCACCTGCGCTGCTGAAAGAGCTGGCAGAAAGCGAAGGCCCGCTGGAGCGTAAACTGACCTTCACCGGTGAAGTGAAAGCGCGTCCGAGCCGCATCACCGAGTCTGAGTTCCTGTGGCAACACAACCAGGATCCGATGGCGGTAGACAAACTGGCGGAAGGTATCCGTAAGTTTGCGATTGACCAGGAAAAACTGGAAAAAATGATCGGCGACCTGCTGTAATCTTGTCAGGCCGTAACGCAACAGCCCGCTTCTCTTTGCCGAGAGCGGGCTGTTTTTTTAATGCTGTAGTGAGGGGAGCTCTTCGGCGCTTACGCCGGTCATTTCAATGATATCGGCTGCCGGGATACCTTTTTCGAGCATCGCCCGCGCTATTTTACGCGACGCTTCGCGTTCCCCGGTTTGGATACCTTGTTGCATCCCCTGCTGTATTCCCTGCTGTATTCCTTCGTTGCGGCCTTCCTGCTTTAACTGCTCTGCTAACGTCATCAGTTCGTCTCCATACTGAGGCGCGCGCTGCGCCATTTCGTACAGCAATGTGCGGGCATCCTGAGCCTCTCCCGCCTGAAGCATATAGTTTACCAGTGCAATCACCTGTTGTCCGCTGATGTGATTGCGGGTTAACAGGATGGCGAGCTTATCGAGAAGCCGGGTGAGATCGCGCTGGCGAATGTGTTTTTGAATTAAAGTCAGCGCCGCCATACTCCGGTGGCGCATGATTTCATCATCGGGGATAACCGTGATATCAACCAGCGGGAAATTTTGGCTATAAATACGCCCAGCAACCACCGGGTCGCTGAATTCATCCAGCCAGTTCATTGAATTGGGGTAAGGGCTTCTTCGGCCCTGATAAAACAAAATGGGGATCACCAGGGGCAGCGCGTTGTGACCCGCCTCCAGATGTCGCTGCATAGCGGCAATCGCATAGCGCATCAGACGAAAGGCCATATGTCTGTCTGGTGAACTCTGATGCTCTATTAACACGTGGATGTAGCCGTCACCGCAAGCGGTTTTAAGCGAGTACAGCATATCGCTGAAATAGGGATGTAAGTCTTCTTCGATAAAGCTTCCAGACTCTAGCTGTAGTGTTTGTAGGTCGCACAGCTGTAAAAGCGCAGGAGGAAGATGGATTGCGATAAAATCGCGTGCAGTTTCCATCGTCGAGAGAAACGTTTTAAACACTAAATCATGCGGCGTGGGTGTCCTGTTCTTTCGCATGTCTGGCCCTCCGTGGAAGCGTGTGGGCGGAGTCTGCCACCACGGTTATTTTCTCGATAGCAAATTATCAATCGCCAGGCTGATTTTGCGGCGAGCCTCGGGAAACGGCAGGAGATTACCCCTCCGGTGTCTTAGTATTACCGACCATTCACGTGTATCATTCTGCTCAACAGTACAGTTTTAACGGAATAATCATGAACACTTTACGCATTGGCTTAGTTTCTATCTCTGACCGCGCATCCAGCGGTGTTTACCAGGACAAAGGCCTGCCGGCGCTTGAAGAGTGGTTGGGCAGCGCACTGGCGACGCCATTTGAAATCGAAACCCGACTGATCCCCGATGAGCAAACCATTATCGAGCAAACCCTGTGCGAGTTGGTTGATGAGATGAGCTGCCACCTGGTGCTGACCACCGGCGGTACCGGCCCGGCGCGTCGCGATGTGACGCCGGATGCCACGCTGGCGATTGCCGACCGCGTGATGCCGGGTTTTGGCGAGCAGATGCGTCAGGTGAGCCTGCACTTTGTGCCGACGGCGATCCTCTCTCGTCAGGTGGGCGTGATTCGTAAACAGGCGTTGATTCTCAACCTTCCGGGGCAGCCGAAGGCCATTCAGGAGACGCTGGAAGGGGTTAAAGATGCTGAAGGTAAGGTGCTGGTGAACGGTATCTTTGCAAGTGTACCGTATTGTGTACAGTTGCTGGAAGGGCCCTATATCGAGACCCATCCGCACGTTGTAGCAGCATTTCGTCCTAAGAGCGCGCGTCGCGAGACTTTATCCTGAATGTGATGCTTTTCTGACATAACCTATCATTCCTCTGGAGTGCGATAGGGTTTACGGTATAGTCATTTTTGCTTTACACAAATCGTAAACTTATATCAACAGCTCAACTTTGCGAATGGTTTGTTATGTCACATTACACCCGACCTCTGAATCGACAAGATTATAAAACGCTGACGCTGGCCGCCCTGGGCGGCGCGCTGGAGTTTTATGATTTCATCATCTTCGTCTTCTTTGCCGCCGTGGTCGGGGAGCTTTTCTTCCCGGCAGATATCCCTGAATGGCTGCGCCAGGTACAAACTTTCGGCATCTTTGCGGCTGGCTATCTGGCTCGCCCGCTGGGTGGCATCATTATGGCGCACTTCGGCGATCTGGTCGGGCGCAAAAAAATGTTTACCCTCAGCATCCTGCTAATGGCGGTGCCGACGCTGGCGATTGGCCTGCTGCCGACGTATGCCACTGCCGGGCTGGTGGCGCCGTTGCTGCTGCTGTTGATGCGTATTTTGCAAGGGGCCGCGATTGGCGGTGAAGTCCCGGGGGCGTGGGTGTTCGTGGCCGAGCACGTCCCGGCGCGGCGCATTGGTATCGCCTGCGGCACGCTGACGGCAGGGCTGACGGTGGGGATCCTGCTGGGCTCCGTGGTGGCAACGCTCATTAACACGCAGCTTACCGTGCAGGCGATCCACGACGGCGGCTGGCGAATTCCATTCCTGCTGGGCGGCGCGTTTGGCCTGGTGGCAATGTACCTGCGACGCTGGTTGCAGGAGACGCCTGTTTTTCTCGAAATGCAGCAGCGCAAAGCGCTGGCGCAAGAACTGCCGATCAAGTCGGTGGTGCTCAAGCATAAGCAGGCGGTGGTGGTTTCGATGCTGCTGACCTGGCTGCTCTCCGCAGGTATTGTCGTGGTGATTCTGATGTCACCGGTGTGGCTGCAAAAGCAGTACGGTTACGTCCCCGCGCTGACGTTACAGGCTAATAGCGTGGCGACGGTGATGCTGTGCGTTGGCTGCCTGCTGGCAGGGTTAATCGTCGATCGTGTCGGCGCGAGCAAGACGTTTATTGTTGGCAGTATTTTACTGGCCTGCTCAAGCTGGTTCTTCTATCACCTCGCGGGAACGCATCCTGAGCAACTGTTCCTGTTATATGGGCTGGTAGGTCTGTGCGTTGGCGTGGTTGGCGCCGTGCCTTACGTGATGGTGCGCGCCTTCCCGGCGGAGGTGCGCTTTAGTGGTATTTCCTTCTCCTACAATGTCTCTTACGCCATTTTTGGCGGCCTGACGCCGATTGCCGTCACCATGTTGATGGGCGTTTCGCCGATGGCGCCAGCCTGGTATGTACTGGCGCTGTCGTTGATTGGCCTTGGGCTCGGCATCTGGCTGCGTAAAGAGATACCCGCAGTAAGCAGCGCCCCTGCCAAGGCGTAAGCCGACACCACGCGGCGTCGACCCCGGCGTCGCGTGTGCTAGCGAATAATGGTGACGTCTTTAAAGGTAAACCGTTTTTTCTGCCCCGCTTCCTGATAACCGATGCGAATGAAGACGCGCAAATTTTCCAGCCAGGCGTAATCGCTGCTCATTGCTCTGCCATCGCCCCGATCGTCGGTACAGATAAGTTCGATATAGCGCCCAGGGAAAGCCTTGTTCAGCGTTGAGGCATCGCGCCACGGGCCTTCCACACGACAATCCTGACGCTTCGATTTGCTTCCCTCCGGGGCGGTATCATCTTGCAGTACCGCATGCCAGTGGTACGGCTGGCCAGCCTCCGGCGTCACGCTAAAGTTGGTTTCCAGCGTCTGGGCGATGAACGGGCTATTTTTCATCGAATCCCACTGTTTCAGATCAACGATATTGAATAACCGATGGTACTGGCTATAGAACGTCACCCCTTTGAGTATCAGCGTATCAAGCGTGAGGGTACTGCCGTCCGGCAGCCTGTCGATGCGCGTTTTGCCCTTAATATCGCTGTCGCCAGGCCACACCGGCGTATAGGTGAGGCTGGAAAACACAGGCGCGTTACTCCCGTTTTTCAGTACCTGCGCTGCTGTCTTGCTTACCGTTTCGGGAAGCGGGTAACGAGCTAAGGCCGCAGGATCGTTGTGCTCGAAATCGGGGATTGTCAGCGGCGCATCAGCTTCGGTTTTCTGCCGGGCTACCCACGCGCCGCTGCCGGTAAACGCGTTGAGATCCTGTAGAGCACACAGTTGCTTCACGGGGGCGGTAAGCGTGGCGGGGAGGGAAGTGAAGGCGGAATCCGTGGTTGTGGTGTTGTCAGTCACAACGTTGGCATTCAGAGAGAACGTTCGTTCAATGCGCGCCTGCTGGTTATCGCAATTAACCTGCATCTGGCTGATTTTAAAGTCGTAGGGCGCGTCATATTTCTTTTCGCGATGAACCTGAGCGTAATCCGTGCCTACGCGCAGATTGAGCATATTGCCCTCGCGATGGCTGTTATTCAGGTCGATAAACGGCTGGTCGCCGTTCTTATCTGCGGCAGTGAGTCCTACCCAACGAGGCGGCGCGACGTTTTGTTTGCAGACATCGAGTGCAGGGTTAGTGCTGAGCAGGCTATCGGCATCGGGCTCGAAAGGGACGCCGGGAATATAGCGGGCGAAAGAGTTACCGCCGTAGGCGCGGATATTGCTCCCGGTTACCGTGTGCAGGTTCATATACAGCAGCGTTTTTTCATGGGTTTGGCAATCAACGTTTAGCCAAAGATGATTACGTGATCCCTCTGACATCGTAATCCGATACACGGTATTGATGCTATCCCCGACGCGTACGGTATTTTCCTTATCCCAGTCAACGCTTCTGACTTCAGGCGTTGGTAGCGCACTGGCACCAACGGGCATCAAGGCTCCACAGGCCAGAATCAGGGGGCAAGCTGAGGTGAGGCGCATCATCAATAATCCTTTTTATCATGAGAAGTTATTGAAAATAGCGCAAATTATCAGGAAGCGATAATCCCAGTATCGGTAGTTTATGGGTAAAAAAAACGCCGGACAGGCCCGGCGTTTTTCAGGATGAGGCGAGGATCAGTGTTTTTCACCAATCGGCAGTACGGTGCGACCGAACTGTTCGTTCAGCACTTCACCCATTGCCAGGTAAATAGCGCTCGCGCCACAAACCAGGCCAACCCAACCCGCTACGTGAATAATTGCTTCGTTGCCGTTGATGTTGCCAATCGCCAGCAGCGCGAACAGCACGGTCAGGCTCAGGAACACGAACTGCAGCATGCGTGCGGCTTTCAGGGTACCGAAGAACATGAACAGCGTGAACACGCCCCACAGGCCCAGGTAAGCGCCGAGGAACTGCGCGTTAGGTGCGTCGGACAGACCCATCTTCGGCAGCAGCAGAATGGCGACCAGAGTCAGCCAGAAAGAGCCGTAAGAGGTGAAAGCGGTCAGACCGAAAGTATTCCCTTTCTTGTATTCCAGCAGGCCCGCGAAAATCTGCGCGATACCACCGTAAAAAATACCCATAGCGAGAATAATGCCGTCAAAGGCGAAGAAACCGGCGTTATGCAGGTTAAGCAGAATGGTGGTCATGCCGAAGCCCATCAGGCCCAGCGGTGCCGGGTTAGCCAACTTAGTGTTGCCCATAATTCCTCAAATCATCATTGAATGGTGAAATAATCTCCCCACTGCTGGGGGCGCGGCATCATAATCAGGAGTAAACGGGCTGTCTATGATCTGATCAGGGGAAAATGAACTATTTTCCCCCTTTAACTCATCCGGCACGCTGTAACGCCGCGCGGGCAATCAACCGACGCAGGCAGGCAATGCGCAGCACAGCCGGAATGGTGACGCGATAGGCGCTACCGCTGACGGCTTTCACGCCGTTCACCGCGGCGCCAACCGGGCCGCCAAGACCGGCGCCGCGCATCAGGCCGTGGCCGATGACGCTGACGGCGGCATGTTTATGCAAAATGTGGCTGAGCTGACTGTCCAGCAGGTGTTCAATGCCGTGATCCAGACGATGGTGATCGATAAGCTGCGGCAGTAAAGCTTCCACTTCCATGACCTTCAGCTGGATTGCCGCGTGAAAGCGGGCTTTCTGTTCGTCGTTCATCCGTTTCCACGCATGGCGAACAAACTGTTCCAGCAGCTGCTTCTCAATGGCCGCGGTCGGCATCGTTTTGTCGGCTTTCAGCCCCAGACGTTTGGCGACATCGCGCAGGATTTCACGGTACAGCTTGCCGTGGCCGCGGATCTGGTTGGCGATGCTATCGCCGCCAAAGTGCTGAAACTCGCCGGCGATCAGCTGCCAGTTGCGACGGTGCTGCTCCGGATGGCCCTCCATCGACATGTACAGCTCATTGTGCAGCAGCGCGCTCGACAGGCGACGTTTGCCCTTTTCATTGTGGGTCATCAGCACAGCTAAGCGCGCCAGCTGTTCTTCGCTACAGTGCTGGAGGAACACGAGATCTTCATCGTTCAGATAGGAGACTTTCATTTACGTTCGTGACTTATGTTAGCGGAGCAAGATTAATCGTCGCCGATGATTTTCAGCGATGCCATGTCGGAAGAGTTGACGGTATGGCCTGAGAAACTGATTTTGGACACGCAGCGTTTGTTGTCATTGTCGCTGTTGATGTTGATCCAATCCGTCGTTTGGCCTTCTTTGAGTGAAGATGGAACGTTGAGGCTTTGGCTGCTGCTGCGGGCGGCCTTAAAGTACACCGAAGCGCCGCTCAGCTGTGCGTCGCCGCGATCCACGCTGAGTTTGATGCGCTTCACGACTCGACATACCGGGAGCTTCAGGGTGAGATCGTTAGTTTCGTTGCGGGGAAGGGCGATAACGCCCAGCGTTTTGTGGTCGTTGGCGTAGGCGGAACTGGCCAGCAGCAGACCAAACGCCAGACTGACTGAGACGTTTAAAAGGGTTTTCATTGTATTCCTTACCGGAGGGGCCATTTTAGTGAGCAAAATGCTGCGCTAAATTTTATTCCTCGTCGGTTCGGTTTTCAGCGCTGAATTATGACAACTTATGACAGCAATTAACTGAATAAATTGATGTTTTTATATTTATGTCGTGAATGCGTTTGGCGAAACGCCGGAAATAAAACCGCACTGAATGAAAAATTTTTAATTTTGCCCCTTGATGGATGACGTTGCGACCCCATCTTGTAGTCAACCGCAGTGAGTGAGTCTGAAAAAAAACGATTCAGGGCAGTTGAAACCGTAGGTTTCGCCCTTATTACAGATTCACAACCACATGTTGACTGAATTTTTAGTGGAGACGTTTAGATGGGTAAAATTATTGGTATCGACCTGGGTACTACCAACTCTTGTGTAGCGATTATGGATGGCACTACTGCACGCGTGCTGGAGAACGCCGAAGGCGATCGCACCACGCCTTCTATCATTGCCTATACCCAGGATGGTGAAACTCTGGTTGGTCAGCCGGCTAAACGTCAGGCAGTGACAAACCCGCAAAACACCCTGTTTGCGATTAAACGCCTGATTGGCCGCCGCTTCCAGGACGAAGAAGTACAGCGTGATGTTTCCATCATGCCGTACAAAATTATTGCTGCTGATAACGGCGACGCATGGGTCGAAGTTAAAGGCCAGAAAATGGCACCGCCGCAGATTTCTGCTGAAGTGCTGAAAAAAATGAAGAAAACGGCTGAAGATTACCTGGGTGAACCGGTAACTGAAGCGGTTATCACCGTACCTGCTTACTTCAACGATGCTCAGCGTCAGGCAACCAAAGATGCTGGCCGTATCGCAGGTCTGGAAGTAAAACGTATCATCAACGAACCAACCGCAGCTGCACTGGCTTACGGTCTGGATAAAGAAGTCGGCAACCGTACTATCGCGGTTTACGACCTCGGTGGTGGTACTTTCGATATCTCTATTATCGAAATCGACGAAGTTGATGGCGAAAAAACCTTTGAAGTTCTGGCAACCAACGGTGATACCCACCTGGGTGGTGAAGACTTCGATACCCGTCTGATCAACTACCTCGTTGACGAGTTCAAGAAAGATCAGGGCATTGACCTGCGTAACGACCCGCTGGCGATGCAGCGCCTGAAAGAAGCCGCTGAGAAAGCGAAGATCGAACTGTCTTCCGCTCAGCAGACCGACGTGAACCTGCCGTACATCACCGCAGACGCGACCGGTCCGAAACACATGAACATCAAAGTGACCCGTGCGAAACTGGAAAGCCTGGTAGAAGACCTGGTTAACCGTTCTATCGAGCCGCTGAAAGTTGCGCTGCAGGATGCTGGCCTGTCCGTATCCGATATCCAGGACGTTATCCTGGTCGGTGGTCAGACTCGTATGCCAATGGTGCAGAAGAAAGTTGCTGAGTTCTTCGGTAAAGAGCCGCGTAAAGACGTTAACCCGGACGAAGCTGTTGCTATCGGCGCAGCGGTTCAGGGCGGCGTTCTGACCGGTGAAGTAAAAGACGTGCTGCTGCTGGACGTTACCCCGCTGTCTCTGGGTATCGAAACCATGGGCGGTGTGA
>NZ_CBDKZX010000059.1:0-25363 GCF_965301105.1 Kluyvera sp. | reverse complement strand
ATATCTTTGCCGCCGGTGAAGGCCACGTCGCCCCAGCCTGCCAGCCAGGCGAAGGCTTTCGGGCCGATATCACGCGCCGGGTTCATCGCAAACCCGGTCAGCGGGCCCATTGAGGCGCCGATAACGGCGATCAGCAGGCCAATCAGCAACGGCGCCAGCGGCCCGCGCGGAATGCCGTTACCATCGTCGGTCAGCGCCAGAATCACGCCCATCAGGATAGCGGTAATCACCATTTCTACCGCGAATGCCTGCACAAAATTGATATGCGGGTTAGGATAAGTTGAGAAAATACCCGCCAGTTCAAGACTTTCGACGCTGCCGCGCACCATATTGTGCGTGTGTTCGAAGTCGATGAACAGGTTGTAGTAAAGTCCGTAGACCAGCGCGGCGGCGCAGAACGCCCCGGCAAACTGCGCAACGATGAACGGGATGACCTTACGGCCATCAAAGCAGGCAAACAGCCACAGCGCGATGGTGACTGCCGGGTTTAGGTGCGCGCCGGAAACCCCGGCGGTCAGATAGATGGCCATCGCCACCCCCAGACCCCAGATGATGCTGATTTCCCACTGGCCGAAGCTCGCACCCGCGACTTTCAGCGCCGCAACACACCCCACGCCGAAAAATATCAACAACCCGGTACCGAGAAACTCTGCGATGCACTGGCCTTTTAACGTTGATGACTGGCTCATAATCGGAATCCTGAAGACTAATTGATGATTATTGTGTTCATGAGCATTCGCGACGCTCATGTTACCTTGTAGGTATAGTGTTAATTTATCGTTAACGAGCGTAAACGAGAAATATCGAAATCAAAATGTGTGTGGCTCGTCAAGAAATGAGCGTTTTCGCGCCAAAAAGCGAACGATTTCGCCGCAAAAAATGTGAGGAGAGAAACATTCCGCACGCTAAAGCGTTAACAATTTATTGCATATTGACGCTAACGCTCCAGGTCTATGCCGAAAATTGCGGAGAACCGCAATCTACAGGCTCTGGCGCTGGACAGGGGCGGCGGGGCTTCATACAATCGACCACAAGCCGTGCGCTTATTTACGTTAAGGCGTCACCGGGGTTCCGGGACGATATCAACGCCTTGCAAGATCAGGAGAGGTATGACGATGTCATTAGAAGTGTTTGAGAAACTGGAAGCGAAAGTTCAGCAGGCGATTGATACCATCACGCTGTTGCAGATGGAAATCGAAGAGCTGAAAGAAAAGAACAACACGCTGGCGCAGGATGTACAGTCTGCACAGCAGAGCCGTGAAGAGCTGGAGCGTGAAAACAACCAGCTGAAAGAACAGCAGAGCGGCTGGCAGGATCGTCTGCAGGCGCTGCTGGGCCGCATGGAAGAAGTCTGATTCCACCTCTCCCCGGGCAATCATTATCGCCTGGGGAAGTTTTCCCTCCCTGCTGATTTTCCCTGCTGAGTGAATTCGCGCATCCGCGCATTGTCCGTTTTCGTATATTTCAAAACGACATAATCAATCTTTTTTTATTCTTTAATCATCGTTTCGATTTCTGGCAGGCTAGCCTCATTACAACACAACAGATAAGAGAGCGGGCGATGAACAAGTGGGGCGTAGGGTTAACTCTTTTGCTGGCTTCCACCAGCGTACTGGCTAAGGATATCCAATTACTGAACGTGTCTTACGATCCGACGCGTGAACTGTACGAACAATACAACAAGGCGTTCAGCGCGCACTGGAAAAAAGAGACCGGTGATAACGTGGTGATTCGTCAGTCTCACGGCGGCTCTGGCAAACAGGCCACTTCCGTGATCAACGGTATTGAAGCTGACGTCGTGACGCTGGCGCTGGCTTATGACGTTGATGCGATTGCCGAGCGTGGCCGCATCGACAAAAACTGGATTAAACGCCTGCCGGATAACTCCGCGCCGTACACTTCCACCATCGTGTTCCTGGTCCGCAAAGGCAACCCGAAACAGATTAAAGACTGGAACGATCTGGTGAAACCGGGCGTTTCCGTCATTACCCCGAACCCGAAAAGCTCCGGCGGCGCACGCTGGAACTACCTGGCAGCCTGGGGCTACGCGCTGCACCACAACAACAACGATCAGGCCAAAGCGCAAGATTTCGTGAAAGCGCTGTATAAAAACGTCGAAGTTCTGGACTCCGGCGCCCGTGGCTCCACTAACACCTTCGTAGAACGCGGTATCGGCGATGTGCTGATTGCGTGGGAAAACGAAGCGCTGCTGGCAGCGAACGAGCTGGGGAAAGACAAGTTTGAAATCGTCACCCCGAGCGAATCTATTCTCGCCGAGCCGACCGTCTCCGTCGTTGACAAAGTGGCTGAGAAAAAAGGCACCACCGCGGTGGCGGAAGCCTACCTGAAGTACCTCTACTCGCCGGAAGGCCAGGAAATCGCGGCGAAGAACTTCTATCGCCCGCGTGACCCGGATGTAGCGAAGAAGTATGAAAATGCGTTCCCGAAACTGAAGCTGTTCACCATTGATGATGAGTTCGGCGGCTGGACAAAAGCCCAGAAAGAACACTTCTCTAACGGTGGTACGTTCGACCAGATTAGTAAGCGTTAATCTCCCTCTGACGCCCGGCAAATTTGTCGGGCGTTTTCTTTTAGTCATCAAAGTACGCTACTCTTCCCCCTGGTTTTTTCTGGGGAGACAACATGAAAAGGTTAAAATACCTGCTGATCGCGCTGCTGGTGATGGTGATAACAGCAGGTGCTGGCGGTTGGTACTGGCTGCATTCCGGCAACTCGAATGCGCTGCGTCAGATTGTGTTACAGCAGTGTGTGCCGAACCAATTGCAGCATCGGACCCCTGCGCCGTGCGCAGACGTGAACCCGAAAGGCGGCTATGTGCTGTTTAAGGACCGCAACGGCCCATTGCAATACTTGCTGATGCCAACCTACCGTATCAATGGGACTGAAAGCCCGCTGTTGTTAGACCCACTGACGCCAAACTTCTTCTGGCAGGCGTGGCAGCGTCGCATGATCATGAGCGACAAACGGGGTTCAGAGGTGCCGGATAGCGCCATCTCCCTGACCATCAACTCCCGTACCGGGCGGACACAGAACCACTTCCACATCCATATTTCCTGCCTGCGCAAAGATGTACGCGCGCAACTGGATGGCGATCTTGCGGCGATTAGCAGCCGCTGGCTACCGCTGCCTGGTGGGCTGATGGGGCATGAATATTTGGCGCGTCGCGTCACTGAAAATGAGCTGGCGCAGCGTAGCCCGTTCCTGATGCTGGCGGAAGAAGTGCCGGAAGCGCGCGAGCATATGGGGCGCTTTGCGCTGGCGCTGGTGAAGCAAAGTGATGACTCGCTGTTGCTGCTGGCGACCGAGCGAAACCTGCTGACGCTGAACCGAGCTTCTGCCGAGGAAATTCAGGATCATCGCTGCGAGATTCTGCAATAACCCTACCTAATCTGGCGTTTACCTGTCTGGCCTGTCGTCGTATTCTTGCTGAAAAAAACGACAGGAGACAGGTATGTCGCTCTGGTTTTCTCATCCTCTGTTCCTTCCCTCACTCATTGTTGGCGTCACTATCCTGCTATGGGCCACCTCGTTGCTACCGGAGTTCATTACCGCGCTGCTGTTCTTTGCGGCGGCGATGACGGCGAAAATCGCGCCGCCGGATGTTATTTTCGGTGGTTTTGCCTCCTCGGCGTTCTGGCTGGTATTCAGCGGTTTTGTACTCGGGGTTGCTATTCGCAAGACGGGGCTGGCCGATCGTGCCGCGCGAGCGCTGTCGGCAAGGCTAACGAATTCCTGGCCGTTGATGGTCGCCAGCGTGGTGCTACTGAGCTATGCACTGGCGTTCGTGATGCCCTCAAACATGGGGCGTATTGCGCTGCTGATGCCGATTGTGGCGGCAATGGCGAAACGTGCGGGCATTGAGGACGGCACCCGCGGATGGTACGGGCTGGCACTGGCGGTGGGTTTTGGCACCTTCCAGCTTTCCGCCACCATTTTGCCCGCCAACGTGCCCAATCTGGTGATGAGCGGGGCAGCGGAAGGGGCTTACGGCATTCATCTGAACTATCTCCCGTATCTGCTGCTGCACACACCGGTGCTGGGTTGGCTGAAGGGCGCAGCGCTGATTGTGCTTATCTGCTGGCTGTTCCCTGGCAAACCGCATCCGCCACGCGAACTTGAGCCATTGCCGCCGATGAGCGGTGATGAGAAGCGCCTGTCGTGGCTGCTGGCGGTAGTGCTCACGCTGTGGGTGACCGAGAGCTGGCACGGTATAGGGCCGGCCTGGACGGGGCTGGTGGCCGCGGTCGTCACGCTGCTGCCGCGCGTTGGGTTTATTACCGGTGAAGAGTTTGCCAGCGGGGTGAATATTCGCACCTGTATCTACGTTGCCGGAATCCTCGGGCTGGCGATTACCGTTACCCAGACGGGCATTGGTGCAGTGGTGGGCAATGCGCTGTTGCACATCATGCCGCTGAATGAAGATGCGCCGTTTACCAGTTTCCTCGCTTTGACCGGCATTACCAGCGCGTTGAACTTCATTATGACTGCCAACGGCGTTCCGGCGCTGTACACCACTTTTGCCCAGAGCTTCTCCGATGCGACCGGCTTCCCGCTGCTGAGCGTGATTATGATTCAGGTGCTGGGCTATTCCACGCCGCTGCTGCCCTATCAGGCCTCGCCGATCGTGGTGGCGATGGCGTTAGGAAAGGTGCCTGCGCGCGCGGGGATGCTGCTGTGTCTGGCGCTGGCGGCGGTGAGCTATCTGCTGCTGTTGCCGTTGGACTATGCGTGGTATCAGGTGCTGGGGAAATTATGAGTTGTCTCTAAAACAACAAACCGGCCATAGGGCCGGTTATCACACGTACGCCGTCATTCGGCGAAAACCTGGCACGATGGCCAGGTTCAATGTCTTACGCGTTTTTAGCTGCTTCTGCTGCTTTAACGATTACCGCGAAAGCGTCAGCTTTCAGGGATGCGCCGCCAACCAGCGCGCCGTCGATGTCCGGCTGGGTGAACAGCTCTGCTGCGTTGCCTGCGTTTACGGAACCGCCGTACTGGATGATAACCTGTTCAGCGATTTTCGCGTCAGCTTTAGCAATGTGGTCACGGATGAATTTGTGAACCGCCTGAGCCTGAGCAGGAGTTGCAGATTTACCGGTACCGATCGCCCATACTGGTTCGTAAGCGATAACCGCGCCTTCGAAGGCTGCCGCGCCCTGAGTTTTCAGAACGGCGTCGATCTGACGTGCGCACACTTCTTCAGTTTTGCCCGCTTCGTTTTCTGCTTCGGTTTCACCGATGCACAGAACCGGAATCAGACCCTGCTCTTTCAGCACGGCGAATTTCTTGGCGATCAGCTCGTCAGATTCTTTGTGGTAGGTACGACGCTCGGAGTGGCCGATGATGATGTAGGTTGCGCCAACATCTTTCAGCATTTCAGCGGAGGTTTCACCGGTGAATGCGCCAGACAGGTTCAGGTCAACGTTCTGCGCGCCCAGGTGGATGTGGCTGCCCGCCGCGGCGTGTTTAGCCATATCGATATACATTTCCGGCGGAGCGATAGCCACGCCGCAGCCTGCCACGCCAGCCAGCTCTTTACGCAGGTTAGCAATCAGCTCGTTTACCATGTGGCGGCTGCCGTTCAGTTTCCAGTTACCCATCACTAAAGGATGTCGCATTTCATTTCTCCACGCTTGTCAGCGAATTAAGGAATATGGCCGCCCGTCAGGGCAGCATGGTCTGTGAAACAGTATAGAGATTGAAAGGCATGAAGGCTTTGCTTTTTATCATTTATTCTCCCCTTCAAGATTTTCAGATAGCGCCAGCTTAATCGGTTCAACGGCGAAGGTCAGCCCTTTTTCGCCGTTATCTGCGACAACATAGCGCACCGCGCCTTCGGTACTGGCGAAGTAATGTTTGCCTTTTCCTTGTGTCAGCAGCTTTTGTAATTTCTGCTGGCTTTGCGGTTTGGTCAGTGTGGGAATCACCGCGCGCATCAGGGCGCTCATGTACTCCTGCGCCTTGGCTTTTGCCGCTTTCTGCTCCGGCCCTTGAATCGGCAGCCAGGTAATTTGAATCGACTTAATCTTCAGCGTGCCGCGCTCCAGCGCCGTCGAGGCGTAGAGGTTTTCATTTATCTTGCTGGCGGCACGGGTAATGGTGAGCTGATCGCGGCTGGAGGTAATCGAACGGAACTCGCCGAGCGGCAGGCTGGGGTTTTCAGTATTGAACTTTTCCCTAAACTGGCTGATGGAAAGATCAAACGCCGGGGCGCCAGTGAGCAGGTATGGGGCAACGGCTGCAGGCGTTTCCGCTGACAGTACGGTCTGACTAAAACTCAGCGAGATGAGCCCTGCCAGACAGAGCGTTATCCATTGTTTCATACCAATCGTCCTCCTCTTTTCAGATGACGATTAAAACGGGAACGGCCCCGGTTGTCAAAATGTGCCCACTTCAGGGTAAACTACGCGGCACAACGACAAAGGAAAGAGTACATGACTCTACAGCAATGGTTATTTTCCATTAAAGGGCGTATTGGACGCCGTGACTTCTGGATCTGGATTGCCATCTGGGCCGTGACGATGGTCGCGCTGTTCAGCCTTGCGGGCGGCGGGCTTGTCGACTTACAAACCGCGGCGTTTATGTTGGTGTGTCTGCTATGGCCAACGGCGGCAGTGACCATTAAACGTCTGCATGACCGGGGGAAATCAGGCCTCTGGGCGCTGCTGATGGTGCTGGCGTGGATGCTGCTGGCGGGCAACTGGTCCATGCTACCCGGCGTATGGCAGTGGGGCGTTGGGCGCTTTGTTCCGACGCTGATTATCGTCATGATGCTGATCGATCTGGGCGCGTTTGTCGGCACCCAGGGCGAAAATAAATACGGTAAAGATACCCAGGCTGTGAAGTATCGCGCCGATCACCAGTAGTGTTCGGCGGTCATGTGGCCCGGACGACGGCGCAGGTGTTTGGTCATCTGCCGGGTCTCTTTCAGCAACTGTTGGGTATCGCGCACCATCTGCGGGTTGCCGCACAGCATGATATGGCTGGTTTCCGCGTTGAGCGGTAACCCTACCGAGGCTTCCAGCGCGCCGCCTTCAATCAGTGGCGGAATGCGCCCATTCAGCATCCCCGGCACGTTTTCCCGGCTGACAACGGTCTGAATACGCAGTTTGCCGTTATAACGTGCGGCTAATGACTGCATTTGCGGCAGATAGCTTAAATCGGCGGCGTAACGCGCGGCATGCACCAGCACCAGATTTTTAAAGCGATCGAGGTCTTTGCCTTCTTCCAGAATCGACAGGTACGGACCAATCGCCGTCCCGGTTGCCACCATCCACAACGTCTCGCAGTCAGGGATTTCATCCAGCACAAAGAAGCCGGCTGCCTCGCTGACGATTTGGACATCATCACCCGGTTTTAGCGCCGCGAGCCGTGGGCTGAGTTTGCCCTCAGGAACGGTGACCAGATAGAACTCGAGGTCAGGATTGCTGGGGGCGTTAACGTAAGAGTAGGCGCGCTGTACTCGCTCGCCGTCGATATCCAGCCCCAGCTTGGCGAACTGCCCGGCGGTAAACGGATGAACCGGCGCGTGGACGGTAAGGCTAAACAGTGCATCGGTCCAGTTCTGCACTTTAACGACTTTGCCTGTAACCCAGTCTGCCATGGCGTATCTCCTCTCATTCGCGTTATCTTATCTTCACCGCGACGAGAAAAGATTTCCAGCCCGAAAGGGCTGGAAAGCTCGATTGATCAAATGATTTAAAGAATGTGACGCTGGATTTCAGCGTCTTTGCGATCGAGATAGTGAATAGACTGAATGCGGCGAATGGTGCGCGATTTACCGCGGATCAGCAGCGTCTCGGTGGTGGCGATATTGCCCTTGCGGGTAATGCCGTCGAGCAGATCGCCCTTGGTGATGCCGGTGGCGGAGAAGATAACGTTATCGCTACGCGCCATGTCGTCGAGCGTCAGCACGACACCCGCTTCAATGCCCATCGCCTTGCAGCGTTCCAGCTCATTTTCACCGATACGACGGTTCTCTTCGCTATCGCCCTTCACGTGATGACGGGCCAACAGGCGGCCATGCATATCGCCATCCAGCGCGCGAATCACCGCTGCGGAGACCACCCCTTCCGGCGCGCCGCCGATGCCGTACATCACGTCGACTTCGCTATCCGGCATGCAGGTCAGGATAGAGGCGGCAACGTCGCCGTCGGGAATCGCGAATACGCGCACACCCAGCTTTTGCAGCTCGACAATCACCTGGTCGTGACGCGGCTTGGCAAGAATGGTAACGGTTAACTCGGAAAGCGGCTTGTCCAGCGCACGGGCGACGTTGCGCAGGTTTTCTTCCAGCGGTTTGTTCAGATCGATGGCGCCTTTTGCGCCAGGGCCGACAATCAGCTTTTCCATGTACATGTCAGGGGCGTTGAGGAAGCAGCCTTTATCGCCAACGGCCAGCACTGCCAGGGCGTTGGACTGGCCCATCGCCGTCATGCGGGTGCCTTCAATTGGGTCGACGGCGATATCCACCGCGTCGCCGTTGCCGGTGCCGACGGACTCACCGATGTAGAGCATTGGCGCTTCATCGATTTCGCCTTCGCCAATGACGATGGTGCCGTCAATGTTGACCTTGTTGAGCATAATACGCATGGCATTGACCGCTGCGCCGTCGGCGGTGTTCTTGTCGCCACGGCCCAGCCATTTGTAGCCTGCCAGCGCCGCCGCTTCGGTGACGCGCGAAAATTCGATTGCCAGTTCTCGTCTCATTACAAACTCGTCCAGGGAAGTAAAATTGTGCGAAGTTTAGCACAGCCCTTTTCGGGCTGTGGGTATGGCTACGCGTTGGAATAACGTTCGGTTTCCGGCATCCAGCGCTCAATCAGCGCATTGGCCTGCTGCGGATAACGGTCATGAATATGCCGTGCCAGGCGCTGAACTTCGGGGATCATGGCCTGATCGCGCAGCAGGTCGGCAACTTTAAATTCGGCGTTGCCGGTCTGGCGGGTGCCGAGCAGTTCGCCGGGGCCGCGAATCTCGAGATCTTTCTGAGCAATCACGAAGCCGTCGTTGCTGTCGCGCAGTACCTGCAGGCGCATCTGCGCGGTTTTTGACAGCGGCGCTTTGTAGAGCAGCACGCAGTGGGAGGCCACCGCGCCACGTCCTACGCGGCCTCTGAGCTGGTGCAACTGCGCCAGCCCCAGACGCTCCGGATTTTCGATAATCATCAGGCTGGCATTGGGCACATCGACGCCGACTTCAATCACCGTGGTGGCAATCAGCAAATGCAATTCGCCCTGTTTGAACGCCTGCATGACGGCCTGCTTCTCGGCGGGTTTCATTCGCCCGTGGACGAGGCCGATATTCAACTCCGGCAGCGCCAGCTTCAGCTCTTCGCAGGTGGCTTCCGCCGCCTGGGCCTCCAGCAGGTCAGACTCTTCAATCAGCGTGCACACCCAGTAGGCCTGACGGCCTTCGGTGGTGCAGGCGTTGCGCACTCGGTCGATAATATCGTGGCGGCGAGTGTCGGGGATCGCGACGGTGGTGACCGGCGTGCGTCCCGGCGGCAGTTCGTCAATCACCGAGGTATCCAGATCGGCATAGGCGGTCATCGCCAGAGTGCGGGGAATTGGGGTCGCGGTCATGATCAGCTGATGTGGGTGGAAGCCCTGCTGTTGGCCTTTTTCCCACAACGCCAGACGCTGATGGACGCCAAAGCGGTGCTGTTCATCGATGATCACCAGCGCCAGCCCGTTAAACTGCACCTGTTCCTGGAAGATGGCGTGGGTGCCGACAATCATCTGCACCTGACCGCTGGCAATGGCCTCCTGCTGTGCCTGACGCGCTTTACCTTTCTGTTTACCCGCCAGCCAGCCCACTTCAACGCCCAGCGGCGCAAACCAGCTGCGGAAGTTGTTGGCGTGCTGTTCGGCGAGCAGTTCGGTCGGCGCCATCAGCGCTACCTGCTTGCCGTGGGCGATGGCGCGTAGCGCGGCCAGTGCGGCAACCAGCGTTTTCCCGGAGCCGACGTCGCCCTGTACCAGGCGCATCATCGGCACATCCAGCGCCATGTCGTGTTCAATTTCCGCGGTGACGCGCGCCTGGGCACCCGTGGGCTTAAATGGCAGCGCTGCCAGCAGTTTATCCTTCAATGTGTCGTTGGCGCTGAGCGGCTGAGCGTGGAAACGCTGCGCGCCCGCGCGCAAGGCCAGCATACTCAGGTTGTGCGCCAGTAGCTCTTCGAGGATTAGGCGTTGCTGCGCCGGGTGTTTACCGGTTTCTAAATCAGCAAGCTGGAGCGTCGGCGGTGGGCGATGCAGCGTACGCAGCGCTTCCGGCAGGCTCATCATGCCCTGTGCCAGTTCCGGCGGCAGCAGTTCGCTGATGGCGCAGGTATCCAGCAGATCCAGCGCCTGGTCGGTGAGTTTACGCAGCGTCGCCTGTTTGATGCCTTCGGTCGTGGGGTAGACCGGCGTTAAGGTCTCCTGCAAATCCGGTGTGCTGAGGTCACCCTGTACGCGGTATTCCGGGTGGATCATCTCCGCGCCGTACTTGCCGCGTTTGGCTTCACCATAGGCTAGCACCCGCCGCCCGGTGGCGAGGCTGTTTTTCATCGCCGCGTTGAAGTTGAAAAAGCGCATGGTCAGGATGCCGGTGCCGTCGCTAATCTGGCAGGTCATCATCCGGCGGCCGCCGAAGGTGATATTGCAGTTCAGGACTTCGCCTTCCACGGTCACGTAGATGCCGGGAAGCAGTTCACCGATAGGATAAAGTTGGGTGCGGTCTTCGTAGCGCAGCGGCAGGTGCAGGAGCAGATCCTGAACCGTGTGCAGACCAATTTTTGCCAGCCGGCTGCTCTGCGCGGCGCCAACGCCGGTCAACGTGTTGAGCGGAACGGCATCCAGCAGACGGCTTTGCATAACAGTTACTCCGAGGCCTGCATAGTGGACCACCACGTGGCATCGGCTTCAATTTCGCCCTGCTCGTTGACGTGGGGATAAGGGAGACCTTTACGTTTAGCGACGTTTGCCAGTACCGGGTAGCCGCCTTCAAACAACAGGCGCTGCTGTTCTTCGTCCGGTAGCATACTGTTTTCCCTGCGGTACATGCCGGCGTTCTGCCGCTGGCGCTGCGCTTCGTAGAGAATCAAGGCTGAAGCGACGGAGACGTTGAGCGACTGCACCATGCCGATCATCGGGATGATGATGTCCCGATCTGCGAGGGCTAATGCTTCCTGGGTGATACCGGTTTTTTCCTGACCCATCAGAATACAGGTCGGGCGGGTATAATCGATTTCACGGAAGTCGACCGCTTTATCGGACAGATGTGTCGCCAGAATCTGCATGCCCTGGCTTTTCAAATGCCCCACCGCATCGCCAATGGTGCGATGGGTCTTTACTTGCACCCAACTGTTGCTGCCCGCAGCTGCCGAGGCCATCGTGCGCATGCGGTTACCCGGCCAAACGGCGTGAACTTCGTGAACGCCTACAGCATCGGCGGTGCGAACGATCGCCGAGACATTATGAGGTTTGTGGACCTCCTCCATGCAGACCGTCAGGTCAGGCTGACGCCTGGCGAGCATCTCACGGATACGCGCATAACGCTGTAAGTTCATAAAGCTAGTTTCGGTTACGGGTGACTTTGATGACGTCCGGCATCACGCGGATTTTGCGCATGATATTCGCCAGATGCACGCGGTCGCGGGCGGTCAGGCGGATAAAGGCGCTATAAACGCGGCCGTCTTTCTCTTCCGTATTCAGGCTTTGAATGTTGGACGTCGCGGTATTGATGGCTGCCGTCAGGTTGGCCAGCGCCCCCTGATGGTTGAACATATCAACCTTAATCTCGGTGATAAATTCCTGCGCCGTCTCTTTGTCCCACTCAACCGCCATGAATTTCTCAGGTTCTTTCTGATAGCCGCGAATGTTGCGACAGGATTCATGGTGAATAACCAGCCCTTTACCCGGGCTGACGTGGGCGATGATCGGGTCGCCAGGGATCGGACGACAGCATTTCGCGAAGGTGATCAGTACGCCGTCTGCGCCTTTAATCGGCAGATGGGTATGCCCGGAGGCACCCGGTGCAGAAGGGATTGCTTCACCCTGCTGGAGGTTTTTCGCCACCACTACGCTCATGGCGTTGCCAAGGCCAATTTCGGCCAGCAGATCGTCAAGAGTGGCAAGACGCATACGGTCAAGTTCACGCTGAACATGATCCGGCGGGATTTCCGCGAGCTTGCGGCTACCGCCCAGCGCGTGGTTCAGCAGACGGCGACCCAGGCTGACGGAGTCGTCGCGCTTGAGGTTTTTCAGCATCTGGCGAATTTTGGCGCGCGCTTTCGAGCTGACGACAAAGTTGAGCCATGCCGCATTCGGGCGTGCGCCAGGCGCGGTGATGATTTCGACCGTCTGGCCGCTGGAGAGCGGTTGCGACAGCGGGTAAGGCTGCCTGTCGACGCGCGCGCCCACGCAGGCATGACCGATATCGGTATGTACGGCGTAGGCGAAGTCCACCGGCGTCGCGCCAGCGGGCAGTTCGACAATGCGGCCTTCCGGGGTGAAAACGTAAATCTCATCCGGGAAGAGATCGGATTTAACGCTCTCGATAAATTCAAACGAGCTACCGGCGCTCTGCTGCAGTTCCAGCAGGCTTTGCATCCAGCGCTGGGCGCGGATTTGTGCGGTAGTACTGCTTTCGCCACCGTGCTCTTTATAAGCCCAGTGCGCGGCAACACCCATTTCTGCCATTTGATCCATGTCTTCGGTACGGATCTGGACTTCGACCGGGACACCGTGCGGCCCAATCATCGAGGTGTGCAGGGACTGATATCCGTTGGCCTTTGGAATCGCGATGTAGTCTTTTACGCGACCCGGGCGCGGCTTGTACAGGCTGTGCATCTGGCCCAGTACGCGATAGCAGGTATCCAGATCGTGGACGATAACGCGGAAGGCGTAGATATCCATGATCGAGTGAAAACGCTGCTCTTTCAGCACCATTTTGCAGTAGATAGAGTACAGATGCTTCTCGCGACCGCTAACGCGACACGGAATTCCCGCTTCCTGCAAACGCCCTTCAATTTCAGAAAGGATCTTCTGAATCATCTCTTTACGGTTACCGCGCGCGGCTTTCACCACCTCTTTAATGACGCGATAACGGTTGGGATACAGCGCTTCAAAGCCCAGCTCTTCGAGCTCGGTCTTGATGTGATGGATACCTAAACGGTGTGCCAGCGGGCTGTAAATTTCGAGGGTTTCACGGGCGATGCGGCGACGTTTGTCCGGGCGTAATGAGCCCAGCGTGCGCATGTTGTGGGTACGGTCGGCAAGTTTGATGAGAATGACGCGGATATCCTGCACCATCGCCATAATCATCTTGCGAAAGTTTTCGGCCTGCGCCTCTTTCTTATCGCGGAACTTGAGTTTATCAAGTTTAGAGACCCCCTCTACCAGTTCAGCAACGCTTTTGCCAAACAGCTGCTCCATGTCCTGGTAGGTGGCAGGGGTATCTTCAATCACGTCGTGCAGCAGGGCGGCCATTAGCGTTTCATAGTCGAGCTTCATCTCGGCCAGAATGCAGGCTACCGCTACCGGGTGCGTGATATAGGGTTCACCGCTTGAACGTGTTTGCCCCTCGTGAGCGTCACGTGCAACGAGATAGGCCTGCCGAAGACGTTTAATCTGGTCTTCCGGCAGGTAATTTTGAATCAGCTGATTCAGGCTCTCAAACAGATACAAGGGCGACCCGCTATCTAATTAACGACGACCTTCAGCAATAGCGGTAACAGCTTGTAATTCAGCGGCTTCCTGCTCTTGCTGTTCCTGGCGCTCGCGCACGTCGAGGATCTGGTTGTTGATCAGACCTTCTTCGATTTCGCGCAGTGCGATCACGGTGGTTTTATCGTTTTCTTCCGGTACCAGCGGATCCTTGCCGCCTACCTGCATCTGACGAGCGCGACGCGCGGCGACCAGTACCAGGTCAAAACGGTTACCAATTTTCTCTACAGCGTCCTGAACAGTTACGCGTGCCATACTTAAAATGCTCCACAGGTGAAGAAATGACTGGGCATGATACTGAAAGTGGGTTCAGTCTGCCAATAATTTGCTGATTAAAGCGTCATGTCGCTGCTTTTGGCGGCTCATACGCAGACGTTCAGCGCGGAGGATGGTCTTTAAATCACTCAGCGCGGTATCGAAATCATCATTGACGATGAGGTAATCATATTCCGCGTAATGACTCATTTCTGCAACTGCCTGAGCCATTCGTTTTGCGATGACTTCCTCGCTGTCCTGGCCACGACCACGCAGGCGGCGGTCCAGTTCAATTTTAGACGGCGGCAGAATGAAGATGCTGCGCGCGCCCGGCATGCTTTTACGGATTTGCTGTGCGCCTTGCCAGTCGATATCCAGGAAGACATCAACGCCGGTCGCCAGGACCTGCTCGATAGCCTGACGCGAGGTGCCGTAATAGTTGCCAAAGACTTCTGCGTGTTCCAGAAACGCACCTTCGCCAATCATCGAACGGAATTCGTCGTGATTCACGAAGAAATAGTGTTCACCGTGCACTTCACCCGGACGCGGCGAGCGCGTGGTATGTGAAACAGAGACCTGGGAGTCATACAACGGTTGGGTTTTTAATAAAGCCTGAATCAGGCTGGATTTACCCGCGCCGCTAGGGGCGGAAACAATATAAAGCGTGCCTTGAGCCATGAGTGTCTTTTGTATGTGATGATCGAAAGAGAACTTACATACGAGCCTATTATACACGGCGGCGCTGCGCGACGTAGCCTTTGTCACACTTTTTGCGCCAGTTTCTTTCATTTTGCGAGTCGTTTTCCTGAATTATCCCCATGTTGCTGCAACGAATGCAATTTCCCTGAAGCCTGCTCGGGAAACGATACGCTCGTGCTCGCGTCCAGAAAACGGCTGCATTACAAACAGAGCCAGCGTACTGACGGGGAAAGCATATGAAGGCATGGATGATGGGCCTGGGGTGGCTGCTGGTTATGCAGGTGCAAGCCAGCTGTCCAGTCTGGTCTGCCGCGCGGGCCGAGCAAGAGATTGCGCAGCTACAGGGGCAAATAGCAAAGTGGAACGCCGATTACTGGCGGCAAGGCGTCAGCGGGGTGAGCGACGGCGTCTATGACCAGCTTACGGCTCGGCTCGCGCAGTGGCAGCATTGCTTTGGTGCGAAACCCGTAGAGAGCACGAGTTTGCCGCCATTACACGACGCGCTTAAGCATCCTGTCGCCCATACCGGAGTGCGAAAACTGGCGGATGCGCGGGCCGTAGAGCAGTGGATGCAAGGCAAAGGTGAACTGTGGGTGCAGCCAAAAGTTGATGGCGTTGCGGTAACGCTGGTTTATCGCCATGGGCAGCTTTACCAGGCGATTAGTCGGGGTGATGGTCTGGTGGGGGAAGACTGGACGGATAAGGTCAGGCAAATACCGTCGTTGCCGAAAACGGTTCAGGGGGCTCTGGAAAACAGCGTTTTACAAGGCGAGATCTTTTTACGCGCCGAGGGGCACGTGCAGCGCAAAATGGGCGGCATGAACGCCCGTGCTAAGGTGGCGGGTATGTTAATGCGACAAGGCAAGCGTGAGCCACTGTCGGCATTATCGCTGTTTATCTGGGCATGGCCGGATGGTCCGGCGGCGATGTCTGAACGGCTGGCGCAGCTGTCTGCGTCTGGATTTGAGCTTGCCCAGCGCTACTCTCATCGTGTTTCTCGTGTTCAGGAGGTGGCGAGCTGGCGCGAACATTGGTTAACCACGCCGTTACCCTTTGCGACTGATGGCATTGTGATCCGGCAGGCTAAAGAACCCGCGGGCGCGTACTGGCAGCCCACGCAGGGAACCTGGGTGACAGCATGGAAATACGAGCCGGTGGCGCAGGTCGCGCAGGTGAACGGTATTCACTTTTCGATAGGGCGTAGCGGTAGGGTCTCGGTTGTCGCAGAGCTTGAGCCGGTAAAGCTGGATGACAAGCTGGTGAGGCGGGTGAATGTGGGCTCTGTTGCACGCTGGCGACGTCTGGATTTCACCGTGGGCGATCAACTGCTGGTGAGCCTGGCAGGTCAGGGGATTCCCCGGCTGGATAGTGTGGTCTGGCGTGGGCAGGATCGAACAAAACCTAATCCTCCGCAGGGGGAATACCATTCGCTAACCTGTTATTTCCTCACGGATGGCTGTCGGGCACAGTTTCTGGCTCGCCTGAACTGGTTGTCTTCACCACAGGTTTTTAATCTGGAAGGTTTGGGAGACGCTGGCTGGAACAGGCTGATGATGGCGTTACCGTTCGACCATCTTTTTTCCTGGCTTGAATGGCAGGCGGCCCAACTAAAAGCGATACCGGGGGTAACGCCAGAACGCGCCGAACAGCTATGGCACCGTTTTGATATGACGCGGCGTCAGCCTTTTCGACTGTGGGTCAAGGCGTTGGGCACGCCATTGCCCGAGACGGCGCTGCTGGCATCCGGCGATACTTCGTGGCGGCAAATTTCAGCGCGCGATGAGCTGGCCTGGCAAAAGCTACCGGGCATTGGGCGAGAGAGGGCCCGCCGCCTGGTGACCTTTTTCCACCACCCCACGATCGTTGCGCTTGCCGACAAGCTACATACGCTGGGCGTGGTGGGATTTGATTAGTGAGTTTCGTGGCGGTAGTGAAATACTGGCAGACCGAGCCGCAATCTTAGCGCCAGCATGCGGGCGGTAAAGCCGAACAGCAGCGTTGAAATCACCACCACATCGTGATTGCTGACATAGTGCTGTAGCGCGACGTAAAGCACGGCGGCGGCAAAGGAGATGCCTGCGTAAAGTTCTTTTTGGAATACCAGCGGAATGCGTTTACAGAACATATCGCGCAACACGCCGCCAAAGACACCGGTAATGACTGCGGCAATCACGGCGATAATCGGGCCTTCACCCATATCCAGGGCGATTTGTGCACCGATGATAGAGAAAACGATAAGCCCCACGGCATCCAGCACCAGAAACAGGCGACGCAGGTGCGGCATCACCGGCGCGACAATGGTCGTCAGCACAGCCGCAACGGCGACGGTGATGATGTATTCCGGATGCTGCACCCAGCCTAGCGGATAGTGACCCAGCAACATATCGCGTACGGAACCGCCGCCCAGCGCGGTGGCGGTGGCGATAATAATCACACCAAAGGTGTCCATACGGCGACGTCCGGCAGCCAGCGCGCCAGTCATAGCTTCAGCGGTGATACCAATCAGGTAGAGGATGTGCAGTAACATGTTTGCTCCCGGAATGAATGGCAGAAGGGTAGCGATTTGTGCGTGAGATCACGATTGAGATTTTCTAAGGAGAGTGAATTTTAATTAATAAAACTAATTTTAATTGCTGTGCTTATCGCAGTGGTGTTGGGATATGTCGATTTTTATGATGAATTAATGCATTAAAAAATCTAATTAAAAACTTGTGCTGTTAACCGAAAACGGCCACTTCATGATGAAGTGGCCGGAAGATCGCTTACTGATTACCCGTTAGCTCGCCGTACGGCAGCGTATCGTAATCTTTCAGTGATTTTTTGTCGTATGGGTTGCCAATCCAGCGCGTACTTTCCTCAAACTGAGGGTTGGTTAGCGCACGCGTTGGGTCGAAACCGTCATAGCTCAGGCCTGCCAAATCTGACCAGGTGTGGATGAGCTCGGAGCTGCTGTATTTGCGGTTCACGTCCTGCGAGAAATCACGCGGATGCGCCTCATGCCACTTCTCCGATGTCCACAGCAGGAACGGAATGGTGTACATGTGGCGGGTCGGTTCTTTCTCATTACGCCCCTGAGTCTGATGCGGCGGCGTGTCATAGACCTCTTCCCCATGATCAGAGAAGTACAGCAAGAAGCCATTAGGATCCGTCGCCTTGTAGTCTTTAATCAGCGTGGAAACGATATAGTCGTTATACAGGTTGGCGTTGTCATAGTTGTTGTACGTGTCCTGCTGATCCTGGCTTAAACCAGCCGGCATAGTGTCGGTTTTACCGGAGAATTTGTTCCAGTTTTCAGGGTAGCGGTACTCGTAGTTAATATGCGTACCCAGCAGGTGAACGATAATGAACTTTTTCGGCGCCGGGTCGGCCAGCACCTGCTTAAACGGCGCCAGCACGTTGGCATCGTATTCGCGGGCGCTTTGGGTGCGCTGCTGGTTCATATAGAACTGCTGGTCGGTTTGTTTCGAGAACACCGTCAACATGGTGTTGCGCGACGTCATCGTCTGCTGGTTGGTTATCCAGAAGGTTTTATAACCCGCCTGCTTCATCAGGTTCATCAGCGAGGGTTTGGTCAGATACAGGTCCGGGTTCTGCTCATTCGCGAAGGTCAGCGCCTGTTGCAGAATCTCAATTGTGTAGGGACGAGATGTGACCACATCGTTGAACACGGTAAAGTTGGGATCGGACTTACGTAGCGCGTCCAGTTCCGGCGTGGTTTCACGTGGATAGCCGTACAGGCTCATATGCCCACGCTGCGTTGACTCGCCGATCACCAGCACCAGCGTACGCGGCGCATCGCCGGTGCTGTCTTTTAAGTTCGCCAGCGGCGGCAGGGCGTGGTTGTCGTTGAGCAGTCGCGTCAGGCTATTGAGCTGATGGCGATACTGGTAGTAACCGGTAATGAACTGCCATGGTGCGGCAGGAGCAAGGCGGGTTGATACGCCATCCAGCACATCGGCAACCGGTTTGTCCTTCATCACGACCCCAGTCACGAGCGGATGGAGGATCAGCCCGTACAGCAGGGCGAACGACACCAGCCAGCGCCATGGCGTTGGGATGTAAACCGGACGTAGACGTGTCCACAGGAAGATAGCGATCGCCGTATAGACCAACGCGACCAACACAATTTTGAGGCTAAAGTACTGGCTTAAGAATTCGCCCGCTTCGTTGGTGTTGGTTTCGAACATCACGAATAGAACGCTTTGCGAGAACTCTTGCCCGTAAATAACGTAATAGCTAATTGCCGCCAGCGAGGCAGCCCAGAGAATGATGCCAATCAGGGCGCCGATAATGCGGGTTTTTCGGGGAAAGAGGAATACAGGCACCAGCCATAACAAGCTAAAGAGAATGGAATCCCTTAGGCCAGTCGAGCCGCTATAACCTGTGGCGTAGATGACAATCTGCAATGCTGTTGAAAAGAAGCAAAAATACAATACGGCCCAGCCAAGGGCTTTCCAGCTGAAGGCTGGCGTACTCTGAGTAGTCGTGAATTGCATATGATTAACTTTATTTACGGTGAAGGCGGCCAGTCTAGCTACCAATGCTTAAGATATAATTAGATCGATATCAGGGCGTAAAAACAGATAGGCCTATTATCTGAAGTGATAAAGAGGTGGCGTAAATTATCTGAGTAATCACGTTCTGAAATACCGTATCTTTTCCATAATCACCCTTTCATGAAGGGGTGGCTCATGATGCAGCGGTGCAGAAGAAAAAGAAACTACCTGAAATGAAAATGCCCGCAGCATGGCGGGCATTAATTTTTAATATAACGCGTTGGCGTTACTCGATATTTTGAATCTGCTCACGCATCTGTTCGATGAGGACTTTCAGCTCAATAGCAGAGTTTGTGACATCGGCATTAATTGACTTCGATGCCAGAGTATTCGACTCACGGTTGAATTCCTGCATCATGAAGTCCAGGCGACGGCCAACGGCCTCTTTTTTCTTCAGGATGTTATAGGTCTCTTTGACGTGGGCTTCCAGGCGATCCAGCTCTTCGGCCACGTCAATACGCTGGGCCATCAACACCAGTTCCTGCTCCAGGCGATTGTTTTCCAACTGCACTTCCGCGTCTTCCAGCTTCGCCACCAGGCGATCGCGCTGCCACTGCAGAATTTCCGGCATATGGGCACGTACTTTGGTCACTTCGCTGCTAACACCTTCCAGGCGTTGTTCAATCAGCGCTTTCAGCGCCTGACCTTCGGTTTCGCGAGCGATGATGAAGTCGTCCAGCGTACCGTCCAGCGCATTCAGGATCTCGGCGGCGATGGCGTCCAAATCCTGCTCTTGTGCGGCCATAACGCCCGGCCAGCGCAGAATATCGACCGGGTTAATTTCCCCTTCGTCGCTCTGCATTTTGACCCAGTTGGCCGCGTTAACCAGCTGCTTTGCCAGGTTTTCATTGAGAATAAGTTCGCCTTGCGCACTGGCATCTGGCTCAAAACGCAGAGTGCACTCTACTTTCCCGCGCGTTAAGCGGGTACGCAGACGTTCACGAACAACGGGTTCGAGGCTGCGGAACTGCTCCGGCAGACGGAAATAGGTTTCGAGATAACGCTGGTTAACAGAGCGCAGTTCCCAGGCGGCGCTGCCCCAAGTGCCCTTAATTTCGCGGCGGGCATAGGCGGTCATGCTGCGGATCATAGACGTTCCTGTTTTTAAAGGAGAGATGGGGGGATTATAGCCCTCGGGGGCTTATGAGGATAGGAATAAGCACCGTTAATCCGTATAACACTTCATCCTTCAAGCTGTCTCTGCGTTGGCTGCCGTCGCTTACCCCAGTCACGTACTTATGTACGCTCCTGGGGATGCGCTCCTTTGCCGCCTTGATACAGCTCGAATGATTTTGTGTATAATGCGCAGCCACATTCGTTTCAAGCCGGAGATTTCTATCATGCGTCCAGCAGGTCGTAGTGCCAACCAGGTGCGTCCCGTCACCCTGACCCGTAATTATACAAAACACGCAGAAGGCTCCGTGCTGGTCGAATTTGGCGATACTAAAGTGCTGTGCACCGCCTCTATTGATGAAGGCGTGCCGCGTTTTCTGAAAGGTCAGGGCCAGGGCTGGATCACCGCCGAGTACGGCATGCTGCCGCGCGCTACCCATACCCGTAACGCACGTGAAGCGGCGAAGGGCAAACAGGGCGGCCGCACCATGGAGATTCAGCGTCTGATTGCCCGCGCGCTGCGTGCCGCGGTCGATCTGAAAGCGCTCGGCGAGTTCACTATCACGCTGGACTGTGACGTTATCCAGGCTGATGGCGGCACGCGTACCGCGTCCATTACCGGTGCCTGCGTGGCGCTGGCTGATGCGCTGGGCAAACTGGTTGCCGCTGGCAAACTGAAAACTAACCCGATGAAAGGGATGGTTGCCGCGGTTTCCGTTGGTATTGTGAACGGCGAAGCGCTGTGTGACCTGGAATATGTTGAAGACTCCGCGGCGGAAACTGACATGAACGTGGTGATGACCGAAGACGGCCGCATCATTGAGGTTCAGGGGACGGCGGAAGGCGAACCGTTCACCCACGAAGAGTTACTCACCCTGCTGGCGCTAGCCCGAGGGGGAATCGAATCCATTGTAGCGGCGCAGAAGGCGGCGTTAGAAAATTGATTTTTAAGGGCGACGTGGTCGCCCTTTTTTTTGTCCGTAATAAAGTGAGATGAGGAGCGAATCCATGAAACCGTATCAGCGCCAGTTTATTGAGTTTGCGCTTAACAAGCAGGTACTTAAGTTTGGCGAGTTTACGCTGAAATCCGGGCGCAAAAGCCCCTATTTCTTCAACGCCGGCCTGTTTAATACCGGGCGCGATCTGGCACTGTTAGGCCGTTTTTATGCCGAAGCTCTGGTGGATTCCGGTATCGAGTTCGATCTGCTGTTTGGCCCTGCGTACAAAGGTATTCCAATTGCGACCACCACCGCGGTGGCGCTGGCGGAACATCACGACAAAGACTACCCGTACTGCTTCAACCGTAAAGAAGCCAAAGATCACGGCGAGGGCGGTAATCTGGTTGGCAGCGCGCTGACCGGGCGCGTGATGCTGGTGGATGACGTTATCACCGCGGGAACGGCGATTCGTGAATCGATGGAGATCATCCAGGCCAACGGCGCGCAGCTGGCTGGCGTGCTGATCTCTTTAGATCGTCAGGAGCGTGGTCGCGGTGAAATCTCGGCCATTCAGGAAGTGGAACGTGATTATGGCTGTGACGTTATCTCGATCATTACCCTGAAAGAGTTGATCGCTTATCTGGAAGAAAAACCGGAGATGGCTGAGCATCTGGCCTCGGTTCGCGCGTATCGCGAAGCGTACGGCGTCTAAGAAAACAGCCCGGCGCAGGCCGGGCTGTTTGACGTTTATTGCAGTTGAGCGACGATCAGCGGCCAGCGAGCGTCGAAATCGTCTGTCGGGCGATACTTGAATTCGCTGCGGACAAAGCGCGAGAGCATCCCTTCGCAGAACGCCAGTAGCTGGCTTGCCAGTAACGTCTCATCGGTTTCGTAGCCTTCCCCTTCACGCATTTTGCGCTCGCGCAGCACCTGACGCAGTTGAGCCTCAATGCGCTCAAACAGCTGGTTAATGCGGCCCTGCAGACGGTCTTGCTCAAACATCAGCGCATGACCGGTGAGGATACGGGTCAGGCCCGGATTGCGCTCGCCAAAGCCCAGAATCAGCAGCACAATCAGACGCAAACGTGCGGTCGTATCTTTTTCGTCTTTCAGAATCAGGTTGATACGGGTAATCAGGCTATCTTCGATAAACTCGATAAGGCTATCGAACATGCGGGTCTTGCTTGGGAAATGCCGGTACAGCGCCGCTTCGGACACACCAACGGACGCGGCTAGCTTTGCCGTCGTGATCCGCTGGCTGCCATCGCTGGATTCAAGCATCAACGCCAGGGATTGAAGTATTTCCTCGCGACGATTCCTTTTCGCAGTTTGCTTTTCTGCCATGTTCTAAAATACCCCTGAAAATAAAACACTTGTCAGGCGAGCATCCACACGGTGACCGCAACCATAAATTGCAGTGATCTTTTTGCATTATGACGCCGTGAGATGCGTAAAAAACGGGCACATCACATCCTGCATGATGTGCCTGAGGGCGAGTTATTGACGCCCGGAGTGGCCGAAGCCACCTTCGCCACGATCGGTGGCTTCAAACGATTCGACCAGATTAAACTCGGCCTGTACGACAGGAACAAACACCATCTGCGCGACGCGTTCGCCTGGCTCGATAGTGAAGGTGGTTTGCCCGCGGTTCCAGATGGAGACCATCAGTTGACCCTGATAGTCAGAGTCGATAAGCCCCACCAGGTTACCCAGCACGATACCGTGCTTGTGGCCGAGGCCAGAGCGCGGCAGCATCACCGCCGCCAGAGACGGATCGGCAATGTGAATCGCCAGGCCGGTCGGCAGTAAGGTGGTTTCACCTGGCGCCAGTTCTACGGCGTCATCAAGACAGGCGCGCAGGTCAAGGCCTGCAGAGCCAGCGGTGGCATAGGTCGGCAGCGGAAACTGCTGGCCAATACGCGAGTCCAGAATCTTAACGTCGATTTTTTTCATCATAACGGGTAACGATCTCGTCCAATAATAGTTGGCCCAGGAGTGACTTACTGGCGAGCGGTAAACGCTTCTCGCCGTCCTGCCAGAAAAGATGCAAGGCATTGTTATCGCTGTTAAAACCTTGATTTGATTGCGATACATCATTGGCACAAATCAGATCAAGGTTCTTGCGGCTACGCTTTTGCCGCGCATATTCTTCCACATTATTCGTTTCGGCGGCAAACCCTACGACGTAGGGACGATGCTCTTTCAGTGCGGCAACGCCAGCGACGATATCCGGGTTTTTCACCATTTTTATTGTGAATTCATCACCCTGGGTGTCCTGCTTCTTAATTTTTTCTTCAGCGATAACCGCGGCGCGATAGTCGGCAACTGCGGCGCAGCCGATAAAAATCTGCTGTTGCGCGATGCCGGCCTGAACCGCGGCGTTCATCTCTTCAGCGGTGGTGACATCAATACGTTGCACAAAGGCGGGCGTTGGCAGCGACACCGGGCCGCTAACCAGCGTGACGTTTGCCCCACGACGCGCGGCGGCTTCGGCAATCGCAAAGCCCATTTTGCCTGAGCTGTGGTTGGTAATGTAACGCACCGGGTCCAGCGGTTCACGGGTCGGGCCTGCGGTAATCATGATGCGCAGATGTTGCAGATCGTTGACGGCGGAAAAGTGCGCTGCGGCCATGTCGACAATCACCAATGGATCAAGCATCCGACCAGGGCCAACGTCGCCACAGGCCTGGCTGCCGCTGTCCGGGCCCCAGATCAGCATATTGCGTGAAGCCACTACTTCCAGATTGTGCTGCGTGGCGGCGGCACGATACATCTGTTGGTTCATGGCGGGGACAACGGCGACCGGCGATGGGGTTGCGAGGCAGATGGTCGACACCAGGTCGTTTGCCATCCCGGCGGCCACGCGGGCAATTAAGTCGGCGGTGGCCGGCGCAAGGATAACGAGGTCAGCCCATTTGCCCAGCTCAATGTGGCCCATCGCGGCTTCGGCGGCGGTATCGAGCAGGCTGTCGGAGACCGGATAACCGGATACGGCTTGCAGGCTCAGCGGGGTGATGAAGGCTTTTGCTGCGTCGGTCATCGCGACGCGCACGTCCGCGCCGCGCTCACGCAGGCGACGCACCAGCTCCGGCGTTTTGTAGGCAGCGATACCGCCGCTGACGCCAAGAACAATTTTCTTACCGGCCAGGCTCATCATGATTTTTCCTGTTAGGGGGACACCAGAATTCGCGCATTTTATCACAATCCTGGCGGGGTCGTGTGCTTACGACAGAGACACTTTGCGAGCCGCTACGCAAGAGCGAAATCCACACCGTGCAGGAGGGCGTGTACTGTGGCATTTTGGCGACAGCCATAAGAGGAGGCCGTCATGGAGAGTACAGAAGCCCTCCTGCCGCGCGAGAAGATGCAGCGGTACGGAATTGAATCGCTCACGGATGTTGAGCTGCTGGTGCTATTTTTGCGCACCGGTACGCGGGAAAAAAACGTTCTACGTTACTCTCAGGACCTGCTGCGCCATTTCGGCTCGCTGTACGGCCTGCTTTCGGCTACCGAGAAAGCGATAACGCAGATCGACGGTATGGGCATTGCTAAATATGCCCAGCTCAAAGGGATTGCCGAACTGGCGCGCCGCTACTTTAGCCTGCGGGTGCTTTCCGAGGATTCTCTGCTAAGCCCAGAGATGACGCGTGAGTTTCTGCAAAGCCAGCTCGCCGACGAAGAGCGGGAAATCTTTGTGGTGATTTTTCTCGATAATCAACACCGGGTGCTCAAACATAGCCGCCTTTTTTCCGGCACCCTGAGTCACGTTGAAGTGCATCCGCGTGAAATTGTACGAGAAGCCATCAAAGTTAACGCCGCTGCGGTGATCCTGGCACATAATCATCCATCGGGTCATGCGGAGCCGAGTAAATCAGACAGACTTATTACTGAAAGGGTGGTAAAGTGTTGCCAATTCATGGATATACGGGTGCTTGATCATCTGGTTATTGGCCGCGGTGAGTACGTTTCTTTTGCCGAACGAGGCTGGATTTAGCGGTTTATTACGCGATCCACCGGGATCTTTGTCTGTTCGGGACTTGAGCATAACGCCGGGTCAGCGTATACTACG